>JANMCS010000480.1:0-2413 GCA_031361405.1 Betaproteobacteria bacterium | reverse complement strand
GCCGCATCTCGCGCAGATGGACCCCGGGCGCATGTCGTCCGACTTGATGACCACCTTGCGTCCGTTCTATTTCAGCGACGCCGTGGCGAAGGAGATCCTGGCCACTGCGCTGCAGCACCTCTCCGGCGAATCGCCGCGCGTGCTGTTCGACCTGTCGTTGCGGCTGCACTGGGCGCCGGCGCAACGGCCGACGACGCCGGTGTTCGTGCTGGGCGCGGAAGGCGATCGCATCTCCACCCCCGAGGACACCCGCGCGACGGCTTCCCACCACCACACGACCGCGACCATCCTGCCGGGCATGGCGCACATGCTGATGCTCGATCCGGCATGGCTGACTGCCGCCAGGGCGCTGGCCGCGTGGGTGGCAACAGTAGACTGAGCCTGGAACCCGGCCGCGACGCGACCGCGGGGTACGGCGAGACTACTTGGCGATGAGCGCCACCGACTTCTTGCGCACGTAGTCGAAGAAGGCGTCGGCAGGCAACGGCTTGCTGGCCCAGAATCCCTGGAAGCAATCGCAGCCGCGCTGATCGAGAAAGTCGAGCTGCTCGCGGGTGCCCACGCCCTCGGCCACCACTTTGAGGCCGAGGCCGCGGGCGAGGCCGATGATGGCCTCGGTGATCGCCGCATCCTGCGGATCGGACTCGAGATCGGCGATGAACGAGATGTCGATCTTGAGCGTGTCGATCGGAAAGTGCTTCAGGTGGGTCAGCGACGAATAGCCGGTGCCGAAGTCGTCGATGGCCACCGTGAAGCCTTCGTCGCGCAATTGATGCAGCACCTTGCGGATGGCGTCGAGATCGTGCAGCAGGCTGGTCTCGGTGACCTCGAGCTCGATCCATGACGGATCGCAATCCTCGGACTTCACGATCTCGGACACGCGTTGCGCCACGTCTTCGCGATAGAACTGGCGCGCGGACATGTTGACCGAGACGGTAAGCGCCATCCCTGCCTGTCGCCACGCAACGCACTGGCGGGCTGCGTTGCGCAGCACCCATTCGCCGAGCGCGTGGATCAGGCCCGATTCCTCGGCCAGCGGGATGAACACCTGCGGCGGCACGTTGCCGTGCTCGGGATCGTTCCAGCGCAGCAGCGCCTCGGCCCCGACGATCGTCCGGTCGTGGACGCGCAGCACCGGCTGGTAATGCAGGTGCAGTGCGTTGTCAGTGAGCGCCGTGCGCAGCGACGTCTCGAGCGTGTGCTGGCGCACGCGGTGCTCGGCCAGATTCGCATCGAGGAACTGATAGGTATTGCGGCCGAGATCCTTCGACCGGTACATCGCCACGTCGGCATACTTCAGAAGCTCTTCCGGATCGTCGGTATCGTCGGGATAGACGGCGATGCCGATCGACGACGTGACGAAGATGTCGTGCGACTCGATCTCGAACGGCTGCGCGATCGCGTCCAGCAGCTTCTGGGCCACGCGACCCAGCACGGCGCGATCGTCGAAGTCCTCCACGATCACCATGAATTCGTCGCCACCGAGTCGCGCCAGCAGGTCGGTCTCGCGCAGTGCACCGGACAGCGCCGCCGTGACGCGCTTCAGCAGTTCGTCGCCGATCCGGTGGCCGAGCGTGTCGTTGACATTCTTGAAGCGGTCGAGGTCGATGAACAGCACGCCCACGCGGCGACCGCCGCGCTTGGCCAGGGCGATGGCCTGGTTGAGTCGCTCGTGCAGCAGCAGGCGATTGGGCAGCCCGGTCAGCGCATCGCGCGTGGCGAGGTATTGCAGCCGCTCTTCGGCCTGGATCCGCGACGAGACGTCCTGCACAAACGACAGAATGGAGACGATCCGGCCGTCCTCATCCAGCAGCGCCGAGTGATACCACTCGCACCAGATCGTGTCGCCGTCACGGCGATGATTGCGGGTGAGGCCCGTGGCACGCGGCTCCTCGCCACTCATCAGGCGGCCCACCAGGCTGGCAAAGCCCGCGCGGTCGTCCTCATGCAGCAGCGGACTGTTGTCGAGCGGTACGCCCAGGATTTCGTCGGACTTCCAGCCGAAGATGTTCTCGGCCTGGGGCGACCAGCGCACCAGCTTGAAATCGCGGTCCCACTCCAGCACCGCCAGCGGCGTGTTGTTGATGTGCGACGAGAGCATCCAGTTGACGCGCTTCAACTCCTCTTCATTGCGCTTCTGGTCGTGGATGTCCGTATGCACGGCGTAGATGCCGGTGACGTTGCCCTCCCCGTCCACCTTCGGCGCGAAATGCAAGGATTCCCAGCGCTGCTGGCCATCGGGCTGGATCAGCTCGCGCTCGGTGATCACCGTCTCGCCCTGCAGCACGCGATCAAGCAGCGGCCCCAACTGATTGGCGCGCTCGTTGCCCATCACCTCGGCGATGTGGCGCCCGGTGATCGCATTGCGGGATTCGCCCAGCCATTCCTCGTTGTGGCGGTTGACCACGCGGTA
>JANMCS010000538.1:0-3770 GCA_031361405.1 Betaproteobacteria bacterium | reverse complement strand
CGGATACGTGCCAGGTGGCAAAGAGACGGCCCTTCGGGGCCGTTTTCCATTGCATATGCGTCCCGATTCGACAGCGTTTCCGGGGCGCAGGCACGACCGCAGGCGTCGCCATGGCCCGCTTCTTGCTGCCCTCTCCTTGCCTAATGGAGGGTTTTCACCCAAGATTCCAACGGCATAAACCACTCTTTTGCCATAGGCGCACCGCGTGAAAGCGACGCTTTACGAAGCTCTGGGCATCCTGCCCACATCCTCCGACGAGGATGTGCGGGCGGCCTTGCGCCGGCTGATCCGCAAGTATTACGCCGGAACGCGCGATGGCCAGGGCAATGTCGAGGAGGCGCTGCGCTTCATCAATCACGCCAGCCGCATTCTCTCGGATGGCGACCGGCGGCTGCGCTACGACCAGGAACTGGCTGTTTCGGCCGGCACCACTGAACAGCGCATTGCGCATGTCGTCAGCAATGCCGTGGCCGAAGCCGGCGAGCAGACCGATGTGGGCGAGATTGCGGAGCCGATGCGGCGGCCCACGCCCGAGGCAATGGACGACGAGCTCGAGACCGGGCTCGATGCGTCCGAGCCGATCGTCGAGCGCAACCTGCATCATCCTGGCTTGACCGAGCGCGTCGCCTCCTTCGGCCGCTCGCCTATCGTCACGATTGGCCTGTGTGCATTGTTCGGCGCCTTCATCGCGGGCGCCATCGTCTTCGTGACACCCGCCGATACGATCCTCGTGGCGAAGCAGGTGCTGGTCTGGCTGACCATCACCTTGCTCGCGTTGACGCTGGTGTACGGCGCCGTGCACGGCATCGCCTTCCTGTCGCGCCGCAAGGGCGTGCCGTCGGGGACACTGGTGCCGCAGACGGACCTCGCCATTCTCAATTGGCGCCGCGAGAAGAGCGTGTTCCTCGGCACCAACCAGCCGCAGGAAGACGCAAGCTGGATCTTCCAGCTGCGGATGGCGGAACTGGAGCGCGCGAAGTCCGGCCGCACCAGCGAGCCGCGCCCGTGGCAGCGCCTGGCCGCGCGCGTATTCGACTATGCGATCTGGGGCCTGGTGCTCGCTCTCCTGCTGTCCGAGATGCGCGGCATGAGCCTCATCCCTGTCGAATTTGCGTTCTGGGTCGGCCATCCACTGTTGGCGCCGGTGCTGATCACCGCCACGTGGATCCCGATCGAGGCATTGCTGATTGCGTCGATCGGCACCACGCCCGGCAAGTGGCTGTTCGGCGTGTTCCTGCAGTTCTCGATTTCCGACGCCTACGCGCGGCGCGACACGCGTGCGCAGCTTGACCGCGCGTTGCGCCGGTCCTTTCGCGTCTGGTGGGAAGGCGTCGGCTGCGGTTTCCCGCTGATGGCTCCCGTACTGATTGCCGTGTCGTACGAAAAGCTCGCGCAGAACCAGGAAACCGATTGGGACTTTGCCCAGGACGTGCTGGTCACGCATGGTCCCGCCGGCGTGCTCAACACCGTCACCGGTGTCTGCGGACTGGCGGCGATGCTGTGGCTGTACGGCGTAGCGTGGCATCAACCGATGGCCGACTCGATTGCATGGGCGCGCACCACCATTGTGGAGGCCATCCCGTCGCCCAGCAGTCTCACGGGCGGCTTCGCCGGCGGCGGTGGCCGCATCTCGGGCCTGCCCCAGCCGCCGCCGTCAACGCCGGCGCCGGCGCCGGCCCCCGCACCGGTAGCGCGCGCCACCGCGCCGGGATCCACGCTCCCCTCCGTGCCCGGATCCACGCTCCCCGCCCCGCCCGTGGCCAGCACCTTGCCGCGTCCGTCCGTTGCGACTGACGACCCGGTGGATCGCGATGTCGCCACGATGTTCGCCGAGCGCAAGGCCAAGGTCGCGGTAGTGAGCGCCGAAGGACCGCGGATGTTGCGCGCCGGCAACTGGCGCCGTGCGGCCGAGCTTTGTCGCGCCTGGACCGAACTCGAACTGGCCAACGCCGAGTCCTATCGCTGCCTGGGACAGGCGTTGCAGGCGCAGGGCTATCACCAGGAGGCGATCGCTGCCTTTCGCAAGGCCAAGCAATATGATCCGTCCGATCGCGCGCTCGATGCGGCGATCGACCGGTCGCAGAAGGGCATCGTCGCGGACTTCCTCAACCGCTATCGGCGGTAGCCCGCCACCAGCGCCGGCCGCGCCGGCGCGCGGTCGCTAGCGCCGCCGTAGCAGGAACCAGAACGCGCCGTCCGCCTCGCCATGCTCGACCAGTTCATTGCCGGTCTGGCGCGCAAACGCCTGAAAGTCACGCACGCTCGCCGGATCGGTCGCGAGGATGCGGACGACCTCGCCCGAGTGCATGTCGTTCAGGGTTTTCTTGGTGCGCAGGATGGGCAGCGGACAGTTGAGTCCGCGCGCGTCGACTTCCTTATCGTGTTGCAGCATGCCCCGATTATACCAAGGCGTGCATCGGGGTCAGCGGGCCCGGATGCGCTCGACCAGCGACGATGTCGAGCGGTCGAACGTGAACGGCACCGCGACAAAGCGGCCACCGTGCGCGATAACCTCGGGGGCGCCCGCGGTGGTGGCCGCGGTGTAGTCACCGCCCTTGACCAGCACATCGGGCATGGCCGCGATAATCAGATGGCGCGGCGTGTCGTCATCGAAGGGCACCACCAGGTCGACGGCCGCCAATGCCGCGAGCACCGCCATTCTGTCGTCCAGTGTATTGAGTGGACGGTCGGCGCCCTTGTCGAGGCGCTTGACCGACGCGTCGCTGTTGACGGCCACCACCAGCGCGGCACCCAGGCCGCGCGCGGCTTCGAGATAGGCGACGTGGCCACGATGCAGCAGGTCGAATACGCCGTTGGTCATCACCAGCGGGCGTGGCAGTTGCGCGATGCGCGCCAGCGCATCCGCGCGCGTGGCAATGTGGTCGGCGTAGCGCGCTGTGGGCATGGACGGGGGCACGACCCGGGTGTTCTCTCGCACGACACTAGCCGCGATATTCGAAGACCTTGACGACCCGAGCCACGCCCTCGGTCGACGCGGCGATCTCGCCGGCGGCGGTACCTTCCTGCTTGCTGACGATGCCCATCAGGTAGACGACGGCGCGCTCGGTGACCACCTTGACCGCGTTGGGCGGAAATTTGTTGGCCTCGACGAAGCGTCCCTTGACCTTGGTGGTGATGAACGAATCGTTGGTGCGCGCGGACAGGTCTGAATTGGGCGACACGACCACCATCTCGTTGTGCACGGAGCGCACCTTCTCGATGCCCTTGGCCACCATGTCGATGCTGGCCGACGCGGCGAGGTCCGGAACCTCACCGGTCAGCAGCACGATGCCATTGAAACTGGTGACGTTGACGTGCACACGGTCGCCGTACAGCGTGCGGATCCTGTCGGCGACCTTGAGCTCGATGGCCTCGTCGTCGACCTGGGCGCCGGCGGTGCGGCGATCAGTGGCGACCATGGCGGCACCTCCCACGCCGACTGCGATCATCGCGGTCACGCACGCGGTGAGCAGCGCGGCAAGCGCGGTGGCGGCACAGGCGGCCGCGATGCGGGCGGGCGTCACTCCTCGTCCCCGAGCAGCGTGGCGTCGATGGCGTCGCACAGGCAATGGATCATCAACAGGTGTACCTCCTGGATTCGGGCCGTACGGTCGTGCGGCACACAGAGGTTGACGTCGGCAGGCCGCATAAGTACACCAATGCGGCCGCCGCCCTTGCCCGTCAGCGCCACGATCCGCATCTCCCGTGCATGGGCAGCCTCGATCGCAGCGATGACGTTGCCGGAATTGCCGGAGGTGGAGATCGCGAGC
>JANMCS010000387.1:0-9446 GCA_031361405.1 Betaproteobacteria bacterium | reverse complement strand
GCCCGCGGCAAGTATCTGCCCGACCATCATGTCCTCGAAGCCGCGATGATCGTTCAGGCTCGTCGACGTCAGGCCGATCACGAATACCTTCTTCAGCGGGCCGCCCGTGTAGTTGGTATCGCGCCAGACCTTGTGTTCGCCCGAGGGCGTGGCGCAGCCGGCAAACAGCGCCAGGGCAAGCAGCGAAAGCAATGCAGCGAATGAGCGCTTGTGCATCGGAGTCTCCGTGAAAGACATAGCTTAGCGGATGAATACCAGCCCGAGGCCGCTCGCTACCAGCAGCACGCCCACCGAGCGGCGAAACGACTGCGGATCGAGGCGGTCGTGCAGGCGGTCGCCGATCCACGTACCGATGGCCACAGGGATGAAGGCCGCGGCGACCAGGACCAGATCCTCCGCACGAAATACGCCCGTGGCAAAGTAGCCTGCCGACCGCACGAGATTCAACGCCAGCAGCGTCGTCGACACCGTCACGCGGAACACGCGCTTCGACAGCTTCAGCGCGTCGAAGTATGTGACATAGATCGGCCCGGCCAGTCCGCCGAAGATCGTCGCCACCACCGCCCCCACCACCGCCACCGGATGCACCATCCACGCGGGCGCGTGCAGCTCGCGCTTGAAGAGGCGCTGCCCGAACAGGCTGTAGAACGCGTACAGCAGGATGTACACGCCCAGCACGCGCGCCAGCAGCAGTTGGTCGACGGTCTTGAACACATACAAGCCGAGCGCGGTGCCGGCCAGCGATCCCGGAATGAAGATGGCCACGCGCCGCCATTCGATCAGCGGCCAGTCGACCAGCGCCTGACGCACCGACACGAAGAAGCCGATCACGGTGATCAGCGGCGCCGTGATCGACAGCGGCAGCACAAAGGTGAGCAGCGGGGTGGCCACCACGCCGGAGCCAAAGCCCGCGGCGCCGCGCACCGCGTATCCCGCGCCGAGCGCGGCGGCGCACCACAGCGTTTCGAGCGGGGACAGCGGCCAGATCACCCGACGTACGCGGGCGCGGGCTGCGTGAAGTACGCGAGCAGGATGTGATAGACCATCAGGTAATTCTTCTGCTGAAAGCTGGCGTGCGAGATGCCGGCCAGCACCGAGAACTGCTTGTCGGGATTGGGCAGGCGCTAGAAGAATTCGATCAGGTCGTCGAAGCCGGCGATGCCGTCAAATTGCCCGCGCAGCACGATGGTGGGCACGGTGATCAGCGCCGGATCCACCACCGGCAGCTTGGAGCACATGTCAATGTAGGTGCCGTTGGGCATCGAATCGTCCAGCGCCAGGATGGCGTCGGCAAACGCCTCGACCACGCGCTGCTCCACGCAATCGGGATGGTCGCGCGTGAAGATGGATTGCACGAAGGCGCGGTCGATCGGACGACGTTTACTGGCGAGAAATTCCGGCAATTTCTTGCGCCGCTGCACCAGCGTGGGCGCGCCTTCGCCGGTCCACACAAACGCGTCCAGCGCGAGTCGCGACACGCGCGCCGGATGCCGCTGCGTGAACATTGCCGCGCGCAGCGCGCCGGATGAAATGCCATAGGTGGCAAGGCTCTTGATGCCGCGGGCCTGCGCGATGTAGTCGGTGGCCGCGGCCAGGTCATCGGCGCCGTTGCTGATGTCGCAGAAGATGTCGCGCTTCTTGTCGGAGCGGCCATAACCTTCCATGTCCACGCACCAGCACACGAAGCCGCGCCGCGCAAACCAGTCCATCACCGACGAATCGGGCCGCCCGGGCACCACGAGGTCGAACGTGGGTTGCGACGCCATCGACGAACCGTGCACGAACAGCACCGCGGGCTTGCCGTCGGGCGAGCCGACGAATTTTTCCCAGAGAAAGAGCCGAACGTCGCCCTTGTGGGTCCAGTGTTCGACGCCTTCGACGCGCGCGTCGGCCGTTGCCTGCAGGTTCATTGCTTTCCTTGTTGTCTGACGATGAAAGGGCGCGGCGGCGTCACTCGGCCTTGGCGCCGGTGTCGCGGACGACCTTGGCCCATTGACTGCGCTCGGCGCGAAAGAACGTGCCGAACTCCGCCGGCGTGGAGCCGACGATCTCGATGCCCACCGTGGCCATGTACGTCCTGACCTCGGGCGTGGCCAGCACAGCCACCACGTCGCGACTGATCTTGTCGACGATGGCGGCGGGTGTACCTTTCGGCGCGAGCAGACCCATCCACACATATGCCTCGTAGCCAGGCACGCCGGATTCCATCACCGTGGGCACATCGGGCAGTTGCGGCGAGCGTTTGGAACCGGTCACGGCAAGCGCGCGCAGCTTGCCGGCCTTGATGTGGCCCACCATGCCCGCAGTGCCGGGCATCGATACGGGCACCTGCCCGCCCAACACATCGGTGGTGGCCTGCCCGCTGCCCTTGTATGGCACGTGGCTCAATTTCATCCCCGTCATCGACGCGAGCAGCGCCATGAAGAGATGCTGGCCACTGCCGTTGCCCGACGACGCGTAATCCACCTGGCCGGGCCGCGCCTTCACATACGCGATGAACTCGGCCAGCGTGTTGACGGGCAGCGCCGGATTGACGACCAGCACGCCGGGCTCGCGGCCGATCAGCGAGATCGGTACAAAGTCCTCGATGGGATCGAAAGGCAGCTTCGTGTACAGCGTCGCACTGATCGCGTTGGTCTGCGAGGCGAGCAGCAGCGTATAGCCATCCGGTGCCGCCTTCGCCACCATTTCGGAGCCGATGGTGGCGCCCGCGCCCGGCTTGTTCTCGACGACCACCTGCTGGCCCCAGCGCTTGCCGAGTTCCTGCGCAATGATGCGCATCGGCCCATCGACGGCGCCGCCCGGCGAGAACGGCACGATCACCCGCACGGGGCGCATGGGAAAGTCCTGCGCCGCAACGACGGGCACACATACCAGCAGGGATACGGCCGCGCAGAAGGCGGCGCAGCGCCGACGAACGATGGGATGGGACATCGTCGAATTTTACCCCGCTGCGCGCCGCGCAGCCTGACACGCATGGGCCTCCCGACGCGTCGGGCAGCCGTCGACAACGGCACGCCCGATAACTTCAGTCGACGCGTGGGCGCGGCGTTGCCCCGATCACACCGGCGCCACCGCTGCCGCGGCAACGAGCGGCAGGGCCGTTTGCGCCGCGGGCGAGGTGCCGATCACGCGGAGATCGTCCTCGATGCACTCGGCGCGCAATGTTGCCGCGGCACAGAAACATTGCTGCAGCACGCCACGAATCGGCGCCAGTCGCGATTCGTCCCATCCCCTCAGCGGCGCCCTCATGATCATGCGAATTTCGATCGACTGGGTTCCGGCAGCGACAGCGGCGTCAGGACACGGCGCGGTGATCCGGATGACGGCAGGTCCCATTTCGCTGGCCACATGCGCCAGAGGCAACAATACCATCGGCGGAAAGGGGGCAGCCCCCATCGTCTCGGCAACCTGTGTCTGCGCCACCAGTTGTCCGCTGCGCCCCGCCGGCACCACCTTGAGATAGGCCTCCGCCAGCGCAGCCTCGCGCAACAGCGTGGAGTGGCCGCCACGCATCTGCGGTAGTGCCGCGCGCAGGTAGGTGATCAGGTCATCGAGCAGGGCGCCGGCAGCGGCAGCATCGTGCAGGTAGGCGAGCTTCACATCGCCGAGCGCATCGAACAGTAGCTCCGGCTCCACCCGGGCCTGCAAGACCTGCAGGCGCGAGGCCACGATATCGCGCTGCGCATCCGCCCGTGCCAGTTCCGCCGCTTGCGCGGCGCGCGTGATCTCCACTTCGCGGTCGCGCGTCCGGCAATACGCAGCGAAGAGCAGGCCAGCCGCCGTGTAGAGCCAGAAGCAGCGCAGGAGGTAGGCTTCATTGGACAACAGTTTGCCGACACGCACACCGATGGTGATCGGTCCTTCGGCGTTAGCTAGCAACAACAGCGAAGCAACCCCTCCCAGCAGGTACGTGGCGAGTACCGACAGGACAATGCGCCGCCCCCCCGCGCGGCCCTGCCCGTCGTTCATGGAGCGCATGCATCGGTGTGGCTTCCCCCTCGCGAATCATTCTCCGCGCCCGCCCGGGGTCCGGCAATCATGTTCCCGACGAAACCGGAAAATCCGGTCCTCAATCCGCCATATTTGTGGCTGAACTCCCTGTTCCCTGGGCGCGGATGAGGCCAGAATTGACTCGTCCTGCCCTCCGCGCTTCCGCCATGACGGTCCAGACGGCCGTCGCATCGCCGCCCATGGGAGATCCGTCATGCGCAAAATGCTGCTAGTAGCAATCCTGGCCACCGGCCTGATAGGGTCGTTGCCCGGTCGCGCGGATGTCGTGGGTGACGTTCACGACCTCGCCTTGCGCACCGCGCGCGCCGCCGGCGCCGCGCCTACCGCCGCCTATTCATTGACCATCGTTGACCTGGCAATGTTCGATGCCGCCAACGCCATCGAAGGGCAGTACCAGCCCTATCGCACGCAGTCCCAGCCGCCCTCCGATGCCCATGCCACGGCCGCCGCGCTCGGTGCCGGTTGCGCCGCCATCACCCGGCTGCATCTGTCGCAACTCGCCGCGACCACCACGGCCTGCGACGCGATCGCCGCCACGTTGCCCGCCGGTGCCGGGACCACCGCTGGCCGCAGCTTTGGTGAAGCCTCCGCCGGCGCACTGCTGGCGGCGCGGCAGGGCGATGGCCTGGGCGCGCCGAATCAGTATCGACCCGCCACTGCGCCGGGCGTCTACGTCCCCACCCCGCTGCCGATCCTGGTCGACGTAGCGGCGATGAAACCCTTTGCGCTGTCGTCACCGTCGCAATTCCGGCCCGGTCCGCCACCGGCGTTGACCAGCGACCTCTGGACGCGCGATTTCAACGAGGTCAAGGCCATCGGCAGCCGCGCGTCCACCGTGCGCACTCCTGAGCAAACGGCCACCGTCATGTTCTGGACATCGAACGGGCCGCAGCAATATCTCGACTCGATCGCGGGTGTGCCCTTGCCGGTCGGGATGGGTACCGTCGACCGGGCCCGCTTTCTCGCCCTCCAGTCAATGGCGATCTGGGATGCCAGCATCGCACTCGCTGACGCGAAGTACGCCTACAACTTCTGGCGACCGGTCACTGCAATTCGCAATGGTGACATCGACGGCAATGCCGGGACGGACCGCGACCCCGGCTGGGTGGCGCTCATCGACGCGCCGCCGCACCCGGAATATCCATGCGCGCATTGCACCACCGGCGCGGCCGTCGCCACCATCGTCGTTGCGGCACTGGGGGCGGGCGAACTCGCCACACCGCTCACGCTGAAGCCAGCCGATGCCGCCGGTCGCACTACCGCCGCGCGCAGCTGGAAACGGGTGACCGATTTCGTTCCCGAAATAGCCAACGCTCGCGTCTGGGGAGGCATTCATTACCGCAATTCGACCGAGGTGGGAACGGCCCTGGGCAACGCGGTGGGACACTGGATCGTCACGACGCAATTGCTCCCGCGCTAGGGTTGCGCTATTCGACGATCCTGCCGCGCGTGGCCTTGATCTGTCCACGCTTCACTTTCGAGTCGACGCGTCGCCGCTGCGAGCCCTTGGTCGGCTTGGTGGGCCGGCGTACGCGCGGCACCACCGCCGCCGCGTCGACCAGTTCCTGCAGCCGCGCCAGCGCATCGTCATGGTTCTGGTCCTGTGTGCGGTAGCGCTGCGCCTTGATGATCACGACGCCGGCGCTGGTGATGCGCTGGTCGCCGCTGCTCAGCAGCCGTGCCTTGACCGGCGCGGGTAACGAGGACGCATGCACATCGAAGCGCAGGTGCACCGCGGAGGACACCTTGTTGACGTTCTGCCCGCCCGCGCCCTGCGCCCGGATGGCCGTCCACTCGATCTCGCTTTCGGGAATCAGGATCGACATGGCGCGCCGGATCGTCTGCTCACGTCCGTAAATCGTCGCGCTGCCGCGTTCAGCGCGGCGTGGGCTCGCGACCACCCATCTGCCGCGCGATCATCCACCCCGGATACTCGGCGGGCAGCGCGCTCACCGCATCGAGCGTGGCCAGCTCGGCGGCGGACAACGTGAGTGTGGTGGCCTCGATGTTGTCGCGCAACTGTTCCTCGGTCTTCGCGCCGATGATCACGGTGGTCACGTGCTTCTGCGCCAACACCCACGCCAGCGCCACGCGGGCCACGCTCACGTCATGCGCAGCGCCGACCACGCGCATCGCATCGATGCAGTCGAACGCGCGCTCCCGATGGACGGGCGGGAAGTCAAAAGTAGTGCGGCGCGAACCGGCAGGGCCGTCCTGCTCGCGCGAATATTTGCCGGAGAGGAAGCCGCCGGCCAGCGGGCTCCACACCATCAGCCCCATCTGCTGGTCGGCCAGCACCGGCGCCAATTCGCGTTCGAGATCGCGGCCCGCGATCGTGTAGTAGGCCTGCAGTGACTCGAAGCGGCTCCAGCCGTGCTGCGCGGACAGGCCATTGGCCTTCGCGATGTGCCACGCCGCGAGATTGGAGCAGCCGATGTTGCGCACCTTGCCCGCGCGCACCAGGTCGTCCAGCGCGCGCAAGGTTTCGTCGAGAGGCGTGAACGCGTCGTAACCGTGGATCTGGTAGAGGTCGATCCAGTCGGTGCCGAGACGTTTTAGTGAGCCATCAATCGACGCCATGATGTGCGCGCGCGACAACCCCACGTCGTTGGGACCCGGACCGGTGCGCACCCGCACCTTGCTGGCCAGCACCACGTCCTTGCGGCGCGCGCCCAGGGCACGGCCCAGGATGCGCTCGGATTCACCCTCGGCGTAGACGTCGGCCGTATCGAAGAAATTGATGCCGGCGTCGAGTGCGACGCCCACCAATCGATCCGCGTCCTGCTGCGGCGTGGTGCCGATCTTCTCCCACATGCCGCTGGTGCCGCCGAACGTCATGGAACCGAAGCAGAGTTCGGAGACAAAGAGGCCGGTGCGGCCGAACGGGTGGTAACGCATGTGCGCATCCTGACAAGGAATGGGAGACAGGGCCCGATGGTAGCGCAGCCCGGGCATCGGCCACGGGCAAGCCTGAACCACCCGTGTAGCCGCGGCAAACCCAGGAAGCGCGTGGCTCAGCGTAGGTGATCTCGTGGCGCTACAGCGGACTGCAGAACACCGGGCCTTCCTCGATCCACGTGGTGTCCCGCATGCGGGCAAGCTCAGCGACATCGCGCACGTATCGATGCCGCGACTGGGACACATCGGTGCCCGGCCAGTAGAACCGGATGACCGCAGCAGTTGCTACCGGACACGTCCCTTCAACGGGAAGGATCGCCACAAAAGCAATGCCTTCGTATAGCCAGCGCGGATTCGCCTTGACGGCACTGCATTCCACCGGATCGGCCGTATAGAAATGCGAGCTGGGTCCGCGCCCCGGGGTTCCGAAGAACCGGCATACGTCGACCGCACTGCCCCCGGTCGTGGCGGCGGCAAGGGTGCGGAACGACAATCCGGTCCGCAGCCAATAGGGGCCCACCACTCCGGCCTCGATCACCGCCGCTTCCGCCGGGACCGCCGTGAGGAAATAGTGATTGAGCGGGGCGTTGTAGAACTCGATGACGTCGACCGTCGACGGGGCGCTCGCGCCCCCGACGCCGACAATCGACATGAGCGCGAGATTGGCGAGTTCAGGCGCTTCGACGTTCAACCTGGCGGAACGCGCGCCTGCTGCCGACGGCGTGAAATTGACGTAAAGCTCGCAGGTGCCTCCGGCGGGCATGGGCACGCCGAGCATGCAGTTGCCGGGCGCGCGGAAATCCAGCGCATCCTGGCCATTGAGCACCAGCGCCTTCATCGTCAGCGGCGACGGACCGAGGTTACGGAGGACAAGCGTCTGGAAAGGCGACGTGGTCCCGACCGCCTGGGCTCCGAAACTCAATGTTCCCGGCGTGAACTCGAGGGTGGCGCTGCCGGCCTGCGCGTCCACGCCGCGCCCGTAGAACGTGACGATCTGATCGGGCGTGCTGGTCGTGTTGTGCAGCCAGACGCCGCCCGAGACCTGGCCGGGCGTGATGGGTTGGAACGCGACGTCGATGCTGCACGTTTCCGCAGGTGCCAGCACGCGCCCGGTCGCACAGGTCGTGGCAACGTGATACGCAGCGGCCGTGGCGGGATGAATGCTGACATCGGTGAACGACCATGGCTGATCACCACAGTTGCTCACCACCGACGACTGCGCTGGCGCGGAGCCCGTCGCGACGTTGCCGAACACCATGATGTCGCGGCTGACGCAAATGCGCCCACCCGCGAATGCATTCGCGGCCAGGACGCACATCGAAAACGCAAGGGCGCGAAGCACCTGTTTTGGCATGGCCCAGTATACGGCCGGTGCCTCAATGCCTCGGCTTGCCGGTCAGGCGCATCCCCGGCGGCCCGCTTCGAGAAAGCGGAACCCTGGTACTGCGCTCACGCGTGATGGCGAGGAACCGGGTTCCTCACAGGAATCCCGTCGAGATCCACGGCACCGCAGCGATGATGACGAGCGCCACAAACAATGCACCGAGGTAACTCCACACGCGCGGCATCGCCACATCGGGCGACACCTTGCCGATGGCGCAAGCCGCATAGAAACCCACGCCGAACGGCGGCGCGAAGAGGCCCAGCCCCATCGCGAAGATCACCACCATCGCGTAATGCACCTCGTGCACGCCCAGCGCGCGCGCGACGGGGAAGAGCAGCGGGCCGAACAGCACGATCGCAGGAATGCCCTCGAGCACGCTGCCGAGAATGATGAACGCGATGACAGAAATGGCCATGAAGCCGGCCTGGCCGCCCGGCACCGACGACATCACGGTAACGAGCTGGCGCGAGAAGCCGGATTGGGTCAGCGCCCATGCCATGCCGGTGGCGCAGCCGATGATGATCAGGATGGCGCCCGACAATGCCGCGGTGTCGACCAGCATCGGGAACAGCCGCGACACCACGAACTGGCGGTAGACGAACAGGCCGGCGATGATCGTGTAGACGATGCCGACGGTCGACACTTCGGTGGCGGTGGCCACCCCTTCGACGACCACCGTGCGGATCACGACGGGCAAGGCCAGCGCGGGCAGCGCTATCAGCAACGCGCGGCGGATCTGCGCGCCCGTGGCCCGCACGATGCCGGCCGTATTGTCGCGGCGCGTCTTGAAGAACACGAGCACGCCCAGCGCGATCATGCCGACGACGGCGGGCAACAGGCCCCCGGTGAACAGTGCCGCGATCGACACGCCGGTGACCGAGCCGATCGTGATCAGCACGAGGCTGGGTGGAATGGTCTCCGACATCGCGCCGGACGCCGACAGCAGCGCAATCAGGTCGCCGTCGTGCGCGCCGCGGCGCTTCATCTCGGGAAACAGCGCGGGCGCCACGGCGGCCATGTCGGCGGCCTTGGACCCGGAAATGCCGGACACGAGGTACATCGCGCCCAGCAGCACGTACTGCAGGCCGCCGCGTACGTGGCCCAGCAACGACGCGAGAAAATCCACCATCGCGCGCGCCAGCCCGGTCAT
>JANMCS010000528.1:0-4187 GCA_031361405.1 Betaproteobacteria bacterium | reverse complement strand
GGCCTTGAGCACCGGGCCCGAGAAATCGACCTGGCCCGGATCCGACGAGATATCGGCCACGACTTTCACGCCGAGCTTGTCGAGTTCCTTCACCATCGTGTCGCGGCCGCCCTTGCCGAAGTCGTTGTTGACCCAGATGATCGCGACCGTTTTTGCCTTGAGATCGTTGGCGATGTAGCGGGCCACCTTGGGCATCGCGGTCGTCTGCGTGAACGACGTGCGGAAGATGTACGGATTGCCCTGCTGCGTGATGCTCGCTGCTTCGCCGCCGGTGAAATTGGGGATCTCCGACTTTTTCGTCTCCGCCATCGACACCATGATCGACCCGGAGAACACCGGCCCCATCACGACATAGGCGCCGTCATCAACGGCCTTCTGGGCCAGCGCTTTCGCGATCTGCGGATTCGACTGCGTGTCACCGCTCGTGTATTCGATCCTGCGCCCCATGATGCCGCCGGAAGCGTTGATTTCCTTGACGGCCAGCTTGACGCCGTTGTCGAAATTGGTGCCTGACGTCGCGCCAGTTCCCGAAAGCTCCACGAGACCGGCGATCTTGACCGGTCCCTGCTGGGCGAACGTCGGTTGGACGGACAGCAGCAGGCACAGCGCCGCCGCAATGCGGGTGAATGCGTTCATCGTTTTTCCTCCATCGTCGAACTTGTTGATGCAAAGCCGGCAATTCTGGCGCGCAGCCGGTTGGGTGATTTTGAAACACTACGGGCGGAGGCGGGTAACTGGAATCAGCCGGATCCATATCTAATTTGATTATTGACGGGTTGCAACGGCCGTTGGTACAGTCGGCAGGACGCCGGCTTCCGGAGGGTGGTTTTGAGTCTGGGCATACGCAATCTGCGCGCGTTCCTCGCGGTCGCCGAGCACGGCAGCGCCAACAAGGCGGCGCGGGCGCTGCTGCGTGCGCAATCGGCGGTCACCCGGTCTATCCACGAACTCGAGCGCGAACTCGAGGTCGATCTCTTCGAGCGCCGCACCCAGGGCATGCTGCTCACGCGGTTCGGCCAGGCGCTGCTGGTGCGAGCGCGCCTGATGCAGGCGGAATTGGAGCGGGCCCGGCGCGAGTTGCTGCCCTACGCCGCGCCGCGGGGGCGCAGCCGCAACGCTCCCATCTTCGACATGCTGGTGCCGGAGCGCCGGCTGCAGATCTTCGTCGCGCTGACCGAACAACAGCACATGCCCTCGGTCGCCGACAGCATCGGCATCACGCAGCCCGCCGTCAGCATGGCGATCCGCCACTTCGAGGAAAGCATCGGCGTTGCGCTCTTCGACCGCACGGTGCGGGGCATGCTGCCCACCCCCGCGGGCGCGTTGCTGGCGCTGCGGGTCAAGCGCGTGCTCGCCGAATTGCGCAACGTCATTGCAGAGATCGCCGCAATGCGCGGCATTTCGCGCGGTGTCGTCACCGTGGGCGCGTTGCCGCTCGGACGTACCCGCTGGCTGCCCACCGCCATCGCCCGGCTGATCGAGGCGCATCCGGGCCTGCACGTGGCCACCGTCGAAGGATCATTTGAATTGCTCGCCGCCGGCCTGCGCGCGGGCGACCTCGACTTCATCCTGGGAGCGCTGCGGCCGCCGGACTTCGCCACCGACCTTGCGGGCGAACAGCTGCTCGACGACCAGCTGGCGGTGGTGGTGCGCGCGCGCCACCCGTGGGTGCAGCGAAAGCGCATGGCGTTGCCCGACCTCGCCGGCGCCAAGTGGGCGTTGCCGCGCGACGGCGCGCCCACGCGCAACCTGCTCGAACAGACGCTGGTCGGCCGCGGCCTGCCGCCGCCGGATGTCGTGCTCGAAACCAGCGACCTCGCGGTGCTGCGCGGCGTGCTGCTCGAAAGCAATCTGCTCACGGCAATTTCGCCGCGGCAGCTCCATTACGAATTCGAGGCGCGGCTGCTGACGGTGCTACCGGTGCCGCTGCCTGAAACCCGCCGCCGCATTGGCATCACGCAGCGCGTGGATAGCTACCCGTCGCCGGGCGCCACGCTGCTGATGGACGAAATCCGGCGGCTGTGCCCGGTGCTGATGCAGGACAGCGTGGCGACGGCGGTGCGCCCGCGGCGCGCCCGCTGAAATTGCGTCAGCGCTAGCGCGACGCGGCCACCTGCGCCGGATTCCAGCCGCCGCCCAGTGCCCGGGCGAAGTCGACCGTGGACAACTTGGCGTCGCGCGCGGCGGCGATGCGCAGCGTTTCGGCGGCCAGCAGCGAGCGTTGCGCGTCGATCACTTCGAGAAACGACGTGCGGCCCGCGTTGTAGCGCAGCATGGCCACGTCGAGCGCCTTGGCCACTTCGTCGCGGCGCGCGGTCTCGGCGGCCAGCACGTCGCGTGCCGACGTGTTGGTCACCAGCGCGTTGCGTACTTCGCCGAAGGCCACCTGCACGGTCTGCAGATACTCGACCATCGCGCGGTCGTTGTTGGCCCTGGCCAGTGCCACCTGCGACTCGATGGCCTTCAGTGCGAGCAGCGGCTGCAGCAGGCCCAAGCCCAGGCTCCAGATGCCCGCCGGGCCGGTGAATAGCGAGCCCATTGTCGCCGCTTCGCTGCCGAAGTAGGCACCAAGCTTGAACGACGGAAAATAATCGGCGCGCGCCTGCTGGATCCGCAATTCGGAACCGGCCAACAACGCCTCGGAGCGGCGGATGTCCGGCCGCCGGGCGATCACCTCCACGGGCAACCCGGTCGGCAGCGGCGGCACGGCGGTGGCGGCATCGATCGCGCTGCCGCGCGCCACGGCGGGCGCGAACACGGCCTGCGGCGACCGTCCCGTCAGGAGCGCCACAGCCGTTTCATACTGGCCGATCGCATTTTTGGCGCGCGCGATGTCGGCGACGACGGCATAGCGCTCGGCTTCAGCCTGGCGCACGTCGTACTCACCGATCAGTCCGCCCTGGAAGCGGTCCTGCTGCAGCGTCGCAGTTTCGGTCCGCAGCTTCAGTGTCGACTCCAGCACCCCGAGTTCGGCGTCGGCCGCGCGCAGCCGGAAGTAGGCGTTCGCCACTTCGGCGGCCACGCCCACCCGCACGGTCTCGCGGTAGTAACGCGCCGCGGTGAGGTCATTTTCGGCGGCCAGCGCGCCGCTGCGGTACTTGCCCCACACGTCGAGCTCGTAGGACATCTCGATCGCCACGCGGAAGTCGTTGCTGATGAGCGGTGTTCCGGCCGGCAGCCGCTGTGAGCCAACACCGGAGATGCGGGTACGCGACGGCGCTACATCGAGATTGATATCCGGCGCGAGATTGGACTGCGCCAGCAGCACCTGCGACCGCGCGGCGTCGATGCGCGCCAGCGCGGTACGCAGGTCGTAGTTCTGCGCAAAGGCTTCGTCGATCAACCTGGTTAGCACGGGATCGTCGAAGGCGAGCCACCAGCTTTGCAGGATCGCCTCCTGCGCGGGGCTCGTGGAACCAGCGGGGAGATCGAGCTTGGGTGGCAGCGGTTGCACGACGGCGCAACCGGCCACCAGCACGGTGGCCAGCAGTGCCGCAAGGAGCTTACTCATGGTGGTCTCCCGAAACATTGCCGCGCGGCGGATGCCCGGGGGTGACCGGCACCGCCTTGTGCGCGACCGCACGCGCGTGCTCGACCTCGGCCACCAGTTCGGCCTTGGTGCGCGATTCGCCCAGGCGCCGGTCGGTGATGAACTTGAAGAAGAGCGGCACGAAGAAGATCGCGAGGAACGTGGCGGCGATCATGCCGCCCATCACGCCGGTACCGGTCGAATGTCGCGCGCCTGAGCCCGCGCCGGTGGAAATGGCCAGCGGCAGCACGCCCAGGATGAATGCGAGCGAGGTCATCAGGATGGGCCGGAAGCGCAGGCGCGCGGCCTCCATCGCGGCCGCCGACGCGGACATGCCTTCGTGATGTTTCAGCACGGCGAATTCGACAATCAGGATCGCGTTCTTCGCCGCCAGGCCAAGCAGCGTGACCAGGCCGATCTGGAAATAGACGTCGTTGGTCAGGCCGCGCAGCCAGATGGCAGCGAGCGCGCCGAACGTACCGAAGGGCAGCGCCAGCAGCACGGACAGCGGCAACGACCACTTTTCGTACTGCGCCGCCAGGATCAGGAACACCATGATCACGGCCAGGCCCAGCGCGAAGGTGGACGCGCCACTCGAGCGCTTTTCCTGGTACGACGTGCCGCCCCAGTCATAGCTGAAGTCGGCCGGCAGCACTTC
>JANMCS010000299.1:0-4273 GCA_031361405.1 Betaproteobacteria bacterium | reverse complement strand
GAATGCTGACGACCACCGCCAGCGCATAGCCGGCGAGGATTTCCTGCGTGGTGACCCACGCGGCGCCTGCGATCATGTCGTGGCGCTTCCAGAATTCCGTCCACACTTTGGAGGGCGGCGGCAGCAAGTATTCCTTGATGCCGGTGAAGCGCACCGCGAGCTCCCACACCACGAACAGCAACACAAAGATGGCCAGCGCGCCACTGCGCCGGCGCATCCACGCGACGACCGTGCCGGGCCTGGTGCTCGTGCCGCTCATCGCCACGGTGGAGGTGCTTGGGGCAGGGCCCACGTGCCGTACTCGGCGGGCTCGTTGATCTCGATCACCTCGAGGTCATCGGCGCGCGCGATCACGTTGTGCGGGACCCCGGCCGGTTGCGACAGCCCGTCGCCGGCATGCAGCGTCACGTCGCCTTCGACGCCGGCGAAGCGGAACGTGAGCCAGCCATGCAGCACATAGACGTAGTGCGCGGTCATGTCGTGCCAATGCCAGCCGGTGGGCGCCGGCAGGGGTTTGAGCGAACGGATGTGCTTGATGCCGATGCGGCCACTGGTGGCGCCGGCGAGTCCGAGGTCGCGGTATTCGACATCGTCGCGCAGGCCCTCGCGGTCCCAGCGCGCGGTGGCGGCGGAGAGGCGCGCAAAGGCAGTGAGGCTCTGCGCGAGTTCGCGTGGACCGGCATAGCGGGGCGGGGCGTCAGACGGCATGGGCAAACTCGTCGGAGGGAACGGATGAAGTCGGCTGCGCGCTGCGGCGATGATGCTCGCGTCGGCAGACCAACATGGAACAATGTTCCAACATTAGGTTCGACCGCGCATTGCAGTCAAGCTGCACTGCAATGCAGAGGGGCTCGAACTCCGGCGGCGTACCGATGGAGTTCCTTTAACGCGACCGCCTAGTACTCGACAGGAATGGGATCGAGCGCCCGCCACAGGTACCACGTGGCGACGCTGCGATACGGCGCCCAGCGCACGCCGAATTCGCGCAGCACCTTCGGCGTCATCCGCACGCCCTCGTGGTAGTGCATCGCCACGCCTTTCTGCAGGCCGATGTCGTCGACAGGAAAAACATCGGCGCGCATCTCGTGGAAAATGAGGAACATTTCCGCGGTCCAGCGGCCGATGCCTTTCACATCCGTGAGCCGCTCGATCAGCGTTTCGTCGTCCAGTGCGGGCCACGCCGCCGGATCGAGTTCGCCCGCGACAAAGTGCCGGGCGAGATCGCGCAGATAGATGGATTTGTTTTCGGACAGGCCCGCCTTGCGTAACGTGGGCAGGCGCAGGCGGCCCACGCGCGCCGGGTCGAGATGCACCGGATTGCCCGCGCCTTTGGCCGCCACCACGAAGCGATTCCAGATCGACTCCGCCGCTTTCACTGAAATCTGCTGGCCGACGATCGCGCGCGCCAGCGTGGTGAACGGATCGCCACGACGGACGAGGTGGATGCCCGGGTGCGCAGCAATCAGCTTGCGCATCACCGGATCGCCGCGACCCAGTGCGTGCGCGGCGGCGTCCCAATAGTCCGGCTTCATGCGCCGTGATTCATGCTGCCGCCGCGCGCAGCCGGCCGCGGCGCCGCCACGCCCACACCGCATGGCAACGCCACGCGACGCGTACGGCAATCCAGCCCGTCGCGGCCAGCGAGAGCGCCAGCAGCACCAGTCCCAGCGCCAGCGGTTTGCCCAATTCGGCCATCCAGTGCACCAGCGCCGGGACGTAGTCCATGAGTCCCGTGGCGGGTGGCAACGCCAGCTTCGACATCGGCGTGGCGCCCGGGAAAAACAGGCTGCCGTATTCGTAGGCAACCACATAGAGCGGCACGATGGTGAACGGATTGGTATAGAACGTGGTGACCACGGCGATCGGAAAATTGGCACGCACCGCGAGGCACAACACGATGGCAGCGACCACCTGCAGCGGGCCGGGGATCAGGCCGCAGAAGAGCCCCACGGCCACGGCGCGCGCCGCCGAACGCCGATTGATGTGCCACAGGTCGGGGTCGGCCAGCGATGGAATATAGCGCAGCACCCACGGATGCGACGTGATCCGGTCCACCGCCGGCTGGAGGCGGTGTGTCAGCGTCTTGAAAAGTTGCCGTGGCATGGGGAAACCTCGAAATGGTACATTAACAGCGTTTGTCTTTCAGGCAGTCCGGATGTTCCCTGCGCAGCGGAAATCGGGTATGAAACGCAGGAATCCGGGTTCGGAATGCGCCCACGTGCCGTTCCAGAAGCGGGTTTCCACCGGAGGTCCGCGCCACTGGCCTGACCTGCTGACCGCACTGCGCTGCGCTGCGTTTGCGCTGCTGGCGCTGCTGGTGGCATTGCCGCTGCCGGCGGCCGCCAAGGCGGACCCCGCCAAGGTTATCCACATTGCCATTCCCGCCGCCGAAGCCGGCTTCGATCCCGTGCGCGTCGCCGACCAGTATTCGTCGATGGTCATCGAGGCGATCCACGAGCGGCTCCTCACGTACGACTACCTCGCGCGCCCCGCCAGGCTCACGCCGATGGCGGCCGAGGCCCTGCCCGCGATCACCGACAACGGCAGGACCTACACGTTCCGCGTGCGTCGCGGCATCTACTTCACGCCGGACCCGGCGTTCAAGGGCGTCCAACGCGAGCTGGTGGCGCAGGACTTCGTATACAGCATCATGCGGTTTGTCGATCCGGTCTATCGTGCGCCCTATGGCTTCCTGATCGCCGGCAAGATCAAGGGACTGGATGCGCTGGCGGCAAGTGCTACGAAATCGGGCCGCTTCGACTACGACGCGAAGCTGCCCGACCTCGAAGCCGTCGATCGTTACACGCTGCGCGTGCGCCTTGCACGCACCGACTACAACTTCGCCTTCGTGATGGCGCACACATCGTTCAGCGCAGTTGCGCGCGAGGTGATCGATGCCTATGGCGCGCAGTCGGATGCGCATCCCGTGGGCACCGGCGCCTACGTTCTCAAGGATTGGCAACGCGCGTCCAGGATCATCCTCGAGGCCAATCCGGGTTATCGCGGCTTCACGTGGGACTTCAAGCCTGAACCCGGCAGCCAATGGGATGCGGTGCTGGTCGCCGCGATGCAGGGCAAGTCGATGCCGCAGGTCGGGCGCGTCGAGATCAACGTGATGGAAGAGGACCAGACCCGCTGGCTGGCCTTCAACCAGAAGCAGCTCGACATTCTCAACCTGCCCGCCACGTTTCGCGCGCAGGTGTTCGAGCCCAATGGTGCGATGAAGGCCGAGTGGGTCAATGCGCAGGTCAACGTCTTTTCCGAGGTCGAGCCGGAGATCATCTACGCGTTCTTCAATTTCCGCGATCCGCTGGTCGGTGGCTTCGCGCCTGAAAAAATTGCGCTGCGCCGCGCCATCATCCTGGGCTACCGCGTGGAGGACGACATCAACATCATTCGGAAGCGAATGGCAGTGCCCGCCGAGATGCCGGTTCCGCGCGGCGTGGTGGGGCACGATCCTGCCTATCGATCGCTCAACCAGCGCAGTCCCGAGCTCGCCAATCGACTGCTCGACCACTTTGGCTACAGGAAGGGCGAGGACGGCTATCGCCGGCTGCCCGATGGCAAGCCGCTGGTGATCCGCTATGCCAGCAGCCAGACCGCCATCGACCGCGAGCACAATGAGCTGTGGCAACAGTCGATGGACGCCATCGGCATCCGCGTCGTGTTCGACATCGCGCCGTTTTCCGAGCACATCAAGGCCGCGCGCGCCTGCAAGCTGATGATGTGGGAATCCGCATGGGGCGCCGACATTCCGGATGGCGACAACTTCATGCAGCTTCTCTACGGCCCCAATTCGGGCCAGAGCAACAACGGCTGCTACGAGTCGAAGGACTTCGACGCGTTCTACGCCAAGGCCACGCAATTGCCCGACTCGCCCGAGCGCAACCGCCTGTTCCTCGAGATGTCGCGGCAGATGGAAGTCGACGGCGCATGGAGCCTGCACCTGTCGCGCGAGCGCAAGGAATTGTTGCGGCCGTGGGTGCGTGGATACAAGCGGCATCCCATCCTCGCCGCCGAGTGGGCCTACCTGGACGTGCAGCCATGATGCGCATGATGCTGTTCTTCGTGGCGATCGTCGGCGTCGCCACCGCGCTTGCCGGGGAGCCGAAGAAAGTGGTGCGCGACGTATTTCCGGTGGCCGAGACCGGGTTCGATCCGGCGGCGGCCAGCGACCTTTATTCCGCCGGCGTGCTGCAGGCGGTCTTCGAGCGGCTCTACACGTATGACTATCTCGCGCGCCCGGCCAAGGTCGTGCCGATGCTGGCGGAGG
>JANMCS010000298.1:0-18671 GCA_031361405.1 Betaproteobacteria bacterium | reverse complement strand
CTGGTTGACGAATACGTTGTGCATCACGGTGAAGAGCCATGCGCGGAGGTCGGTGCCGGCGGTCCACAGCCGGCGCTTTTCCCAGGCGCGGGCAAGCGTCTCCTGGACCAGGTCATCGGCGCGATGAACGTCGCCGGTCAGAACCCGGGCGTAGCGGCGCAGTCGCGGCAGCGCGGCCAGGAGGTCGGGCTGCGGCAGCGGGGCGTCGACGCCGGGTGGAGCGATCATGCTGCGCGCGCGGCGGGGCGGCCACGGGGCCGCCGCCGCGCGAAGCCGCCGTTATTTCGTAGCGGTGTGCCAGACGCTGTTGACGCCGTCGCCGGTCTTGTCGCCCGGCTTGGAGTCCTTGGACCACGTGTACATGGGCTTGCCCTTGTACGCCCACTGCTTGCTGCCGTCGTCGCGGGTGACCACCGACCAGTCGCCCATCGTCTTCGCGTCACCGGTGGCCATCAATGGTGGCCAGTTGGTGGCGCAAGGGCCGTTGCAGGCGCTCTTGCCGCCGGCGTCGCGGTCGAACGTGTACAGCGTCATGCCCTTGGCATCGACCAGCGTGCCATCGGCCGCAGCCTTGGCGGGTTCCTGCGCCCCGGCGGAGGCGGCGAAGGCGAGCAGTGCGACTGTGAACAGCGGCGAGAATTTACGGATCATCAAAGGCTCCCTGGAGTTTGTTGGAATTGGCTTGCGATGGGGCAAACAACGGCTGGACCGAAATATTCCGCCCCGGCACCCGGTCCGGATCGCCGTTCAGCGGATGAGAATGAGTGTAGCCAATCCCAGGAAAATGAAGAAGCCGCCCGAGTCGGTGACTGCCGTGATCAGCACCGACGAGCCCACCGCGGGGTCGCGGCCCAGTTTCAGCATGGTCATCGGGATCAGCACGCCCATCAGCGCGGCCAGCACCAGGTTGAGCGTCATGGCCAGCACCATTACCAGGCCCAGCTTGACGTCCTTGTACAACATCATTGCCACGAGGCCCATCACGCCGCCCCAGATCAGGCCGTTGATCAGCGCCACCAGAATTTCCTTGCGCACCAGCTTGCGCGCATGTTCGCGGGTGACCTGGCCCAGCGCCACGGCGCGGACGATCATCGTCGTCGTCTGGTTGCCGGAGTTGCCGCCGATGCCGGCCACGATGGGCATCAGCGCCGCCAGCGCCACCAGTTTTTCGATCGATCCTTCGAACACGCCGATCACGCGCGACGCGATGAATGCGGTGACGAGGTTGATGGCCAGCCACGCCCAGCGGTTCTGAAACGATTTCCACACCGACGCGAAGACATCCTCCTCCTCGCGCAGGCCGGCCTGCGCCAGCATGTCTTCCTCGCCCTGTTCGCGGACGAAGTCGAGGATCTCATCGACGGTGACGCGGCCGACCAGCTTGTCGTTGGTGTCGACCACCGGCGCGGAGACGAGGTCATAGCGCTCGAACGCGGAGGCCGCGCCTTCGGCTTTTTCGTGCTGCTGCAACTTCACCACGGGCGCCTGCATCACATCAGCGACCAGTGAATCCGGCTGCGACACGATCAGCTTGTTGACCGGCAGCACGCCCAGCAGTTTTTCCTCGCGGTCGACGACAAAGATCTGGTCGGTCTGCGACGGCAGCTCGTCGAAGCGGCGCAGGTAACGCAGTACCACCTCGAGCGTGACGTCGGGGCGCACCTGCACGGCCTCGAAGTCCATCAGCGCGCCGACCATGTCGTCCTCGAAGGACATGGCGGCGCGCAATTGCTCGCGCTCCTCCACCGGCAGGCTGGAGAAGACGTCGTCCATCACCTCCTGCGGGAGGTCGGGCGCGAGTTCGGCGATTTCCTCCGCATCGAGGGTCTCGGCGGCGGCCACCAGTTCCTCGGTGTCCATCGACGAGATCAGCGACTCGCGTACCGCGTCGGAGACCTCGATCAGGATCTCGCCGTCGCGGCCGGCGCGGACCAGGTCCCAGATATAGAGGCGCTCGTCGAGCGGCAGCGCCTCGAGGACGTACGCGATGTCGGCAGGGTGAAGCTTGTCCAGCTTGCGCTGGAGTTGCGCCTTGTTCTGCCGGGTGACGAGGCTCTCGACGAGCTCGCCGCGGTCGTCGTGCTCGCCTAGCGGCGCGTGCTCCCGCTGCTCATGGACAAGCCCCTCCACCAGCCGATGCTTGCGCAGCAGCGCGGTGATTTCCGCCAGCGCGTCCTGCACGCGTTCGCGTGCTTCGGGGCGCTCGACGGACTCGGTGTCGAGGGTTTCGGGCATGGGACGGCAGCGTACAAGGGCTGGATGCGGCGCGGGTGGGAAGGCCCGCATTCTAACCGCATGAGGCGAGCAACGGTGCCCCTTGTCCCTGTAGGCGAGGCTTCAGCCTCGCGGGCAACACGCCGCATTGCACCTGCGAGGCTGAAGCCTCGCCTACAGATCTCGTCGAGGACCTTTTACGGAAGGTCGGCCGACGGCATCCGCGCCAGGATGATGCCGACTTTGCGATTCAGGCCCGGCGCGCCCTGGTTGCGCTCGTAGAAGCGCGGATTGGGCGCCATCGCCGCCAGCCGCGCAGCCTGTTCGGGCGAGAGTTGCGCGGCCGTGGTGCCGAAGAGCTGCTTCGCTGCGGCCTCGGCGCCGAAGGTGCCGTTGCCCCACTCGATCACGTTGAGATAGATCTCGAGGATGCGCTTCTTCGGCAGCAGTGTCTCCAGCATCACTGTGATCACCGCCTCCTCGGCCTTGCGCCAGTAGCTGCGCGATGGCGTGAGGAACAGGTTCTTGGCGAGCTGCTGCGTGATGGTGGACCCACCCGCCACCACGCGGCCCTTCTTCTGGTTCTTCTCCATCGCGAGCTGGATGCCGTCCCAGTCGAAGCCCTCGTGGTCGACGAACCTGGCATCCTCGGCGGCGATCATCGCGCGCTTCAGGTTGTTGGAGATGCGCTCGTAGGGCACCCACGCGTAGCGCATCGGCGCCTTGGGATTCTTGGCATGCAACTCGTCCATCCGATAGACCATGAACGATGTCTCGCCGACCGGATGATCGCGCCACCACAGGATGTGCGCGGCATACCAGGCCTGCAGCAGCAACAGCGCAATGGCCAGCGCGCCCAGGGTCCACGCCACCCAGCGCAACATGCCGCCGCGTTGCGCGCGCGCCATCAGCCCGGCGGCCGCAGCATGGTGAAGATCGACCGGGTGTCGGGGCGTACGCCGCGCCACAGCGCGAAGCTTTCGGCGGCCTGCTCGATCAGCATGCCGAGACCATCGGCGTCACGCGTGGCGCCGGCAGCACGGGCCCAGCGCAGGAATGCCGTGGGCTGGTCGGCGTAGATCATGTCGTACGCAAAGGCGCCAGCGCGAAACAGTCCCGGCGGCCACGGCAGGCTGGCCTCCCCAGCCAGTCCTGCGCTGGTGGCGTTGATCACGACATCGAACGCCTGCCCGGCCAGTGTTGCGGGGGCCACCGCGCGCAGCGGCCCGCGCGACGCAAAAATGGCGACCAGCGCATCCGCCCTGGACGCGGTGCGATTGGCCAGCGTGACCGACCGCGGTAGTTGCGCGAAGAGCGGCACCAGGATGCCGCGTGCCGCGCCGCCGGCGCCCAGCACCAGCACATCGCGTCCTGCGAGCGCGACATCCAGGTTGTGCGTGAGGTCGTGGACGATGCCCGCGCCGTCGGTATTGTCCGCATACCAGCCGTCGCCATCGCGCTTCAATGTGTTGCACGCGCCCGCCGCCTGCGCCCGGTCGCTGGCGGTATGGGCCAGCGCAAATGCCTGCAGCTTGAAGGGGACGGTGACGTTGAGGCCGATGCCGCCGTGCGCGGCGAAGGCTTCAACGGTGGCGCCGAAGGCGTCCAGCGGCGCCAGCAGCCGCTCGTAGGTCATCCGCTGGCCGGTGGCGGCCGCGAACGCCGCGTGGATCGGCGGCGATTTTGAATGCGCGACAGGATTGCCGATGACGGCGTAGCGGTCCATTTGGGCAGCCGTCCGTCAATTGGAGACGAGCGCATCGGACTTGGTGAAGGTCCACGTGCGCGTGATGTGCAGGATGTCGGTGTCGCGCTTGATGTCCGGCGGAAACGCCGCGAAGGGGCCCGACATCTCGACGATCTTTACCGCGGCAGCATCGAGCAACCGGTTGCCCGACGTGCGATTGATCTCGACATTTTCAAGCGTGCCATCGCTGCGGATCGACACGGTGATCAGCAGGTTGCCGTACAGCCGCTGCTGCCGCGCCACCTCGGGATAATTGAGGTTGCCGACCCGTTCGATCTTGAGGCGCCAGTCCTCGACATAGCGCGCGAACCGGTACTCCTCCGCGCGCGCGCCGATGAAGCGGCGCTTGGGCCGCTTCTGGTATTCATCCATGTCCTTGGCAATCTGCGCTTCGAGACGCATGGCTTCGAGCGTGCGCTGCATCAGCTCGTTGGCCGTGGGCAGGTCGGTCTTTTCCGGCGCCTCGGATGGCTTCTGGATGGACGCCACCGCCGGTGTCGATTGCAATTGCGTCAGCAGTTCCTTCGTTTGCTTTTCGAGCGCGTCCACCTTTTGCGTGGCCACCGCGACCGCGCTATCGGGACTGTTCCTGGGCAGCACAGGCAGCGGCGTCCTGGCGCGGCGATCGGCATCGGTGTTGCCGCCGCCGTCGAGATTGGCCTGTGCGAGGATGTCGGCCTTGCTGGGCTTGGCCAGCGTCTTCGCATTGACCAGCGCCACCTCCAGCGGCGGGCCCTTGTCCGCGAGCGATTTCAGGTCGAAGGGCCGGAAATGCAGCGTCAGGATCACGAGGTGGATCAGCACCGAGACGGCGATCGCGTACGCAAGCAGGCGGTCGCGTCGTGAGGGCCGCAGCAATTCCGGCGGGACGTAGACATGCGGGATCGGCGCTGCGCGGCGCAGTGGCGCTGCGGCAGGGGTGTATGCCGGTTCCGTACCTGTCGTTGCGGTGCCTGGCGTAGCGGGAGATGCCGGTACGGGGGATGCGGGGGCGAAGGATGCAGCTGCCGGACCTGGCGCCTTGACGACGCGCCGCGCCGCAGGTTTGCGCGCCGGTGGCACAACTGCGCCAGTGGCCACGGGCCCGCGGGCTGCAGGATTCGCGGCCGGCGATGCCTTGTTCACGCGCGGCGTCGCGGCCTTGGGCGTCGCTGCTTTCGGGGCCGCAGCGCTGGGTGTCGCGCCATCGGTGCGTGAATGTCTTTTGACCGGCGCGGCGGCAACCGGCGCGGACGCTGGCATGTCGGGAGAGTCCGCCGGCTTGGGCGGTGTCGCGCGGCGCGGCACGTCAGGGCGGAAGGGCAGGCATGAGTTCGACCGCTATTGTATGCGCCCGCCATGCCGCCGTCATGAACGGCGGCGGCGACGGTGTGACGTCGGGTGACTGCAGTTGACCTCAGGCAGCCGCGGGGGCCGCAACCTGGGCGGCACCGGCCACGCGACATTCAAGCACGGCGCCCAGCAGGTCGATGCGCGTGATCGCAACCGTCACCGGCGTATCCGGTGGCGATGGCGGCAAATCGGCCAGCCGGTGCACGAGCGGCACGCGTTCGAAACGCACCAGGTTGTCGCGAATCACGCGTGCCGGAATCTCGGTGATCTTTTCCTGCAGCAACCAGCGCAGGCACCAGTAGTGCTCCATCCGGTCCTGGAATTCGGCGTACTGCGCATACGTCGCCTCGAAATCGACGAGCGCGGCAAAGAGGTCCGCGTCGTTGTCGGCATACGGCGGGGGATCCCCACGGAGCACCGCCAGCAACTGCCGCTGGTTGACGAGATCGCTGTAGCGGCGCAGCGGCGAACTGGCCCACAGGTAATGCGTGAGGCCGAGGCCCTGATGCTCGCCGGGACGCGTGCTCATCTTCACCTTGCCACCGGCTTGCACGCGATAGAGTCCGGCCGCATCGTGCGCGGCCAGCAGCTGGCCCCACGTGCTGTTGACGTGGATCATCAGCTCGGCCACGAGCTTGTCGAGCGGGCTGCCGCGCTCGCGGGCGACGATGGACACCTGGCCTTCCTTCTCGGCATCCCAGTCGATGTAGAAACTGAAGTCGAGGCGATTGATGTCGGTCTTGCCGCGCTGCGCCGACAGGTGCTGCACCAGCTTCCACAGCGCGCGCAGTTCCTGCGTCCACGGCGGGTCCTGCGGTGACGGCAGCGGCGCCGCGAACACGTCGGAAATGGCGTCGAGCCGCAGGTTGGCGGCAATGGGCACCCGCTCCAGCCGCGTGTCACTCTTCACCGGCACGCCGTCGGGCGTGATCTCGACGTAGAGCGACAACGCGGGCACCGTCGTCCCTTCGCGCAGCGTGAATGCCGCCACCGCGTCTTCGGGCAGCATGGTGAGCTTGCGCCCGGGCATGTACACGGTGGACAACCGCGTGCGGGCGATGGCGTCGAGCGGGCTGCCGCGCGGGATGGCCAGCGCCGGCACCGCGATGTGGATGCCGATCTCATGATTGCCGTTGGACAGGTCGCGCACCGAGAACGCATCGTCGATTTCGGTGGTGGTGGCATCGTCGATCGAAAACGCGCACACCGGCGCCAGCGGCAGCTCGACAGGCGGCGGCAGCGGTCCCGTGGCCGGAAATGCCACGCCTTGCGGAAACGCTTCGGTGAGGAAGCGGTTGAAATGGAAATCGTGCGTGGACGGAATGGCGCCGCACGCCGCCAGCAGTTCGACGGGACTGGTGCGCGTAAGCTCGCACGCGGCGGACAGCGCCTTCCATTCGAGCGTGTTCTTGTCCGGCGCGTACAACAGCATCGGCAGCTTGGCGCGCAGCGGCTCGGGCAAGCGATGGGCGCGCAGGTCCGCCACCCACGTTGCCATCTGCGCGGCTTCGACGCGCTTGCGCTCGACCGAGGCCAGCGCCGCCTTCAGCGATTCCGGCGGCGCCTTGCGATAGCGACCCTTGCCCTTCTTGTAGAAATGCATCGGCGACGCATGCAGCAGCAGCGCCACCGCGGCGGCCTGCGCCGGGCTGGGCGTGCCGCCGTAGTATTCACGCGCCAGGTCGGCGAAGCCGAATTCGCCGTCGCTGCTCGCCTCCCACAGGAACTCGGGGTCGAGGTCGGCTGCCATTGCCTGCCCATCGGCCAGCGCATCGGCGGCGGCCGGCGACGTGAAGCGCAGCAGCACGCTGGCCGACTTGATCTTCATCCGCTTGCCGGAAATGGACTCCACCTGCATCGACGCGTCGTTGTCGGCGAGCACGACCCCGGCCTTCAGGTGGCCGTCATCCTCGAAGAGGACGTTCATGACAGGGCGATCGGGAGCGGTTCGCGGGGAAGACTGCCCCATTCGGCCGGGATGCCGTCAACCAGGACAGCGGTGAGGAGCGCCCCCCTCGCCCGCGTGGCGAGCATCGCCTCAGCTTCGACCCGCGTCAGGTCCTCGAGCAGGACACCTCCGCGCTCCGGCGCGACCGTACCCGCCACGGCAGTCCAATCGAGCTTCGTCACTTGGTAAGTCTGCCCTTGGCCCGCTCCATCTGCTTTTTCGCCGCTTCCATGACGCTCTCCACGTGCTTCGGTTCGCCGGAAGCACTTGCACGCCTCGAGTCGGAAACGGAAGTGACAGCGGTGCTGCTCACGCCATTCGCCTCGCATCCGACCGTCGCGCCGGTCCCGCGTTTCACGTCTGCGTCCCACGATTCCAGGTAGACCGCGCATTTGGACACGTTGGCTTTCTCGGACCAGCTGTAGGCGACGTCGTCATCCTGTTTGTACGCGGGCTCAAATGCCTTCATCACGGCGAAGAAACGTTGCAACGCCACCGCGTTGTACTCGGGATACCCGGGCCAGACCCGGGTGGAAAGCAGCACCTCGTTCTTGCCCGCATCCCGCAGGTACACGTTGACGCTGATGGAATGGTCGGTCGCAGTGGGCACTTTCCCGGGCGAAGTCGCCTTCGTCGCCTGGGCAAAGCTACTGGAGGACCCGACTGCGAGCAACGAAATCAGCAGCAGTAATGGCAGACGCATCATGAAACTCTCCGGACAGTCGAGCTGAGCGATGATTTTAACGCGTCGATTCGAGCTGCGCCATTGCATGCCGCGGCCGGTTGCTGCATATTCGTTCGTTTAATCGGCAGGGAGCAACCATGGACTACGTGCGATTGGGCGCAAGCGGACTCGAAGTGTCACCCCTGTGCCTTGGCACCATGATGTTCGGCGACCGCACCGACGCCACCGAGTCGCAGCGGATCATCGATGCAGCGCGCGACGCCGGCGTCAACTTCATCGACACCGCCGACGTGTATTCGAAGGGCGCCTCGGAAAGCATCGTCGGGCCTGCGATCAAGGCGCACCGGCGGCACTGGATCCTTGCCACCAAAGTCGGCAACGTGATGACGAAGAAGCCGCTCGATGGCGGCCTGTCGCGGCGCTGGATCATGGCAGCTTGCGACGACAGCCTAGCGCGGCTGGCCACCGACTACATCGACATCTACTACCTGCACCGCGACGAGCCCGATACACCGATGGCGGAAACGGTCGGCGCGATGGGCGACCTGATTCGCTCGGGCAAGATCCGTTATTTCGGCATCTCGAACTATCGCGGCTGGCGCATCGCCGAAATGGTCAGCGAATGCGAAGCACAGGGCGTGGCGCTGCCCGTCGTGTGCCAGCCGTACTACAACCTGCTCAATCGCATGCCGGAAGTGGAGATCCTGCCGGCCTGCGATCACTACGGTATCGGCGTGGCGTCCTACTCGCCGATCGCGCGCGGCGTGCTCACCGGCAAGTACCTGCCGGGTGCGCCGCTGCCTGAGGGCTCGCGCGCTTCCACCGGCGATCGCCGGATGCTGGAAACCGAGGTCCGCCCCGAGTCGTTCGTGATCGCCCAGACCCTGCGCGAGCACGCGACCAAAACGGGGCGCTCGCTGACGCAATTTGCGCTGGCGTGGCTATGGGCCAACCAGGTCGTGACGTCGATCATCGCCGGACCGCGCACGCTGGAACAATGGCAGGACTATGTCGATGCGCTCGGCACCGCGTGGTCCGACGCCGATGAGGCGCTGGTCGATTCACTGGTGGCGCCGGGGCATCCGTCCACGCCGGGCTACAACGATCCGAATTATCCGTTCTTCGGACGGATTCTCGACTAGTCGCTAGCGCTCGTTGGCCACGCCGTGCAGCACCTGGCCGGACGGCACGTGGGCGGACGCCGATTCGACGTGCCGCGTCTGGTCGTCGAAGAAGAAGTCGGGCTGGAAGTTGCGCAGGAATTCGCCCTTTTCAAGCCCGCCCAGGAACATCGCCTCGTCCACTTCGATGTTCCAGTCCATCAGCGTGCGGATCGCGCGCTCGTGCGCGGGACTTGACCGCGCGGTGACCAATGCCGTGCGCAGCTGCATCGGCACCGTGCCGTGGTCGGCGGCCAACTGCAGCCGGTGCAGCGCTTCGAGCAGCGGCTTGAACGGTCCCGGCGGCAGCGGCCGACCGGCATGATCGGCTTCGTGGGTCTGGAATGCGTCGAGGCCCTGCGCGCGGAACACGCGTTCGGCCTCGTCGGCAAACAGCACGGCGTCGCCGTCGAAGGCAATGCGCACCTCGTCGGGATGGGGATCTTCCTTCGCCGTCTGCGTGTAGACCAGCGCGGCGGGAAAGCCCGCCGTCAATGCGGAGCGCACGTCCTCGGCGTTGGCGGACAGGAACAGGTTGGCCTTCAGGGCCTCCAGATAGCCAAATGGCGCGCGCCCGCGCGTGAACACGCCGCGTTCGATCGCCAGCCCCGCGCCCTTCACCGACCGGAACACGCGCAGGCCCGATACCGGATCGTTGCGCGACAGGATCACCACTTCCACGCGCTTGACCGCATCGGCGTTGAAGGCCAGCAGCTTGCGCACGAGGCGATACGCAACACCCGGCTTGGCGGGCTGCTCGATGCGCTGCAGCTGCAGGCGCATGTATTCGCGGTCATCCGCGGTTTCGAAGACCTGATTCTCTTCCTCGAAGTCGAAGAGTGCACGCGAGCTGATCGCGACAACGAGCTGTTCGACGGGAGTTTGTGCGGCCATCCAAAAAGTATACGCGCCGTGGCGGAATTCGCGGGCGCGTCCGCGTTGGCGACGCTGCTGGTGAACCTGTAGGCGAGGCTTCAGCCTCGCGGAGATCGCGTACGGCGCCCGATGCGAGGCTGAAGCCTCGCCTACAGGCGAACCACTGCATCGACCGCTTCCGGTGTCGTGGGGCCGGCGGCCATTTCCTCGAGCGTGACGGGCTTCACCGGAAAGCGCAGCCGATAATAGCCGACATCGGCGGGTTCGCGTTGCTGTTCGCGGGCGATCAGCGCATTGACGGTCAGGCCGCAGAAGCGGCCCTGGCACGGTCCCATGCCGCAGCGGACATAGGCCTTCATCTGGTTGGGTCCCGCGCAACCCTGGCGCGCGAGATCGATGACGGTCTGCGCATCCACCTCCTCGCAGCGGCACACCAGCGTCGAGCCCGTTGGCAACAGGAATGCATCGGCGGGGCGATAGAGCACATCGAGGAAGGCACGTCCGCGCATCGCGACGGCAAGGTCATCGCGATCGCGCTGTGCGATGCTGTCGCGCGTGACATGGTTGATGCGGCCCAGCGCGTTGGCCACGGCCAGCGCGGCCAAGCGTCCACGCGGGACCGCGGCCAGCGCACCGGCGATGCCGGCGCCGTCACCCGCCACGTAGAGGCCCGCTGCAGCCGTGCCGCCCCATGCATCGACGACCGGCGCGAAACAGGCCTGCTGCGGATGCCACGCCAGCGTGCATCCGGCGGCCTGCGCGAGATTGACGTCGGGCACCACTCCTTGATGCAGCATGACCTGGTCGACGGGGATCGTGTGCTCGCGACCGTCGGCCGTGTAGCAAATCGCGCGCGCAGCGAGGTCGCCTTCAATGGCCAGCGCCGTCACGTACTCGATCACCTTGACGTCGCGACGAACAGTGCGGACCAGCTCGCGGCCCTTGGCGCAATACGGGGATCGCGCAAAATCCGGCGCATGCCGCAGCGCCTTCGAGAGGCGCCCGCGCGGCGTCGTGTCGAGCATCGCGTCGATGGCCACTCCTGCGCGCAGGTATTGCCACGCCAACAACCACAGCAGCGGCCCGCTCCCGGCCAGCACCGTACGGCCCTGGGGTACGACGCCGGCGGTTTTCAGCAGGATCTGCGCACCACCTGCGCCCATCACCCCCGGCAGTGTCCAGCCGGAAATCGGAAATGGTCGCTCCAGCGCGCCGGTGGCGAGGATCACGGCGCGTGCCTGCACCATGCGCGACAGGCGCTGGCCCGGTGTCCCGACGGCGATGCCCAGCGCGATGCCGTCGTCGTTGGCAACAGCCGACCACACGGTGGCGTCGGGCACATGCACGGCGCCGGATGTTTCGAATGCGCGCACCAGCGGCGCGCCGTGCCAGTAGTCGGCGCCGAGCACCTCGGGCCGGAGCAGCGGGCTGCGCGTGATGCCGCGATAGATCTGGCCGCCGGTGCCCGACTGCTCGTCGTAGACGGTCGCGTCGAGGCCGAATTCACGGCAGCGCGTGGCCGCGGCCATGCCCGCGGGTCCGGCACCGACAATGGCGACATCAATGATGCTCACGCCAGGTCCTTCTCCATCTCGACCAGCGCGCGGGCGCCGTGCTGCGTGTCGACGCGCATGCCCGGCGCCACGATGACGAGGCATGCCTGCTGGCTGGCGCGGCCATCGATGATCACCAGGCATTCGAAACACACCCCCATCATGCAGAATGGCCCGCGCGGCGCGCCGGTGACGGGCGTGGTGCGGCAACACGACCAGCCCGCCGCGAGCATCGCGGCCGCAACCGTGTCGCCCGCGCGCGCGGCAACGGCGATGCCATCGACGACGATGGCGACCGCAGCGTGGGCGCCAACGAGATCAGGCTGCCGCGCGAACATCGAAGCGCCTGCCCGAAAATGGATCGAAGCTTGCAGGAAGACGACCCTGCGCAATGGCCGCTGCCAGATCGAACGCGTGTGCCGCGGCCAGCGTGACACCGCTGTGACAGGTGGCGAGAAACGCGCCCGGATGTGCGGCCGACTGCGCGTAGATCGGAAAGCCGTCCGGCGACAGCACGCGCAGCGCGGCCCACGTCCGGTTGACGCGAACACCGCGCAGGTGCGGGAACACCCGGACCGCGCGCTCCGCCATTGCTGCCAGCACCGCCGGATCGAGCGCATCGTCGAAACCGCGTGCCTGCTGCGCATCGCCGATCATGACGGTGCCCTCGTCGGTCTGCCGGATCGTTTCCAGCGGCACCTCAAGGAACGGCTGCACCCGTTCCAGCACGATGACGTGTCCCTTGTTGGGCACCACGGGGGCGGCGAGTCCCACCATCGGTGCCAGGCGCGCATTGCCAAGGCCCGCAGCCAGCACGACGCGGTCACATTCAAGCCTGCCCGCCGCCGAATGCAGGATGAAGCCACTGGCAACAGGTTCGATCCGTTCGATCGAAAATCCAGAACGGCGCAACGCGCCCGTGGGTTCCAGCGCCGCGTGCAGCGCGCGCAACAGGCGCAGCGGATTGCAGTCGCCGTCCAGTGCACTCCACGTGCCGCCCACAACATGGGGACCCACCGCAGGCATCCGCGCCGCGACACCAGCGCGATCGAGGACATCGATGTCGTAGCGCTCGAATCCCGGTTGGGCCAGCAGCGCCGCCATCCGATCGGCGCGGGCCGCAAGTTCGTGCGCGGACAGGCAAACATGCAGCCCGCCCGGTTGCCGCAACGCCACGTCAAGGCCGGTGGTCTCATGCAACAGCGCGGCCAGCCGCGGCCAGGTTCGCGCGGACCGCTGCGTCCACGCACCGTAGGCCGGCAATCCGAAGCCCTTGCCTTGCACCCAGATCAGCCCGAAGTTGCCGCGGGATGCGCGGAACGCCACATCGCCTTCGTCCAGCAGCGCGAGTCGCGCACCCAGCGCCCGCAAGCCAAAGGCGATGGCCGCGCCGACCAGACCGCCGCCGATCACCGCGACATCGACGCGCGGCGTAATCACGTTTGCCGCGCCACGCCGGCAAAGCGCAGGATTGCCGGAATCTGCGCCACGAATTCGGTGAACGCATGCTCGCCGCCGCCGCGCACGTATTGAAAGCCCCCGCCGTAGTACGCCACCGCCTCGCGATAGTCCAGCACTTCGTCGCCGGTTTCCACCAGCAGGAAGTAGCGGTCCGCCCGCGTGATGCGGGCCACCCGCATCGCGGCGAGTTCGGCGAAGTGCGCCGGCGTGACGTCGAACGGCGCATTGGTGTGCATGTTGGTCTGCGTGCCAATCCATGGCGCCAGTGCGAGGTGCGGCTGGATGGCGGGATTGATCAGCACCGCGCGCGCGCCGAACTGCTCGGCCAGATACGTCGCATAGAAGCCGCCAAGCGAGCTGCCGATGAACGTGAGCGCCGCTGCGTCGGCGTGGCCCTCCACCCATGCCGCCACATCGCGCATCGCGATTGCCGGTCTGAAGGGGAGATCAGGAATGTGCAGCAGCGGTCGCTGCGCGGCGGGCAGCAGCGCCACGGCATCGCGAAACTGCACGGCCTTGACACTGGCCGGCGACGAGCGGAAGCCGTGCAGATAGACCATCGCATTCACCCTGCGAGGCGCGCCAGCAGCTTGCCGTGGACGCCGCCGAAGCCGCCGTTGCTCATCACCAGGATGTGATCGCCCGGCTTCGCCTCGGCAGCCACGGCCGTCACCAGCGCACCGAGGTCCGCGAAGACGGCGACCTTGGCGCCCAGCGGCGCCATCGCGCCAGCCACGTCCCAATTGAGATGCGCCGCATAGCAGAAGACGCGATCGGCGCCGCCGAGGCTGCCCGGCAACGCGTCCTTGACCGCGCCCAACTTCATCGTGTTCGAGCGCGGCTCGAGCACCGCCAGCACACGCGCGCCCGCGGCCTTGCGGCGCAGTCCATCGATCGTGACTGCGATGGCCGTTGGATGATGCGCGAAATCGTCGTAGACGGTGATGCCGCGCACCGCCCCGACGATTTCAAGCCGCCGCTTCACGCCCCGGAACTTGCCGAGCGCCTCGAGGCCGTGGTGCACCGGCACGCCCACATGGCGCGCCGCGGCCAGCGCCGCCAGTGCGTTCAACTGATTGTGGCGACCCGCCTGGCCGAAGCGCAGCGTGCCCTGCGGCGCGCCGCCGAGCATGATCGCGCCATCGCCGGCGATGGTCCAGTCGGGACCGGTGCCCGCCACTTCGGCAAAGCCGAAGCGCTCGACCTCGCTCCAGCAGCCACGCGCCAGCACGTGCGCGAGATTGGGATCGCCGCCGTTGACGATCAGCCGGCCCTGGCCGGGCACCATCCGCACGAGGTGATGGAATTGCGTTTCGATGGCCGCGAGGTCAGGAAAAATATCCGCGTGATCGTATTCGAGGTTGTTGAGGATCGCCGTGCGCGGCCGGTAGTGGACGAACTTCGACCGCTTGTCGAAGAATGCCGTGTCGTACTCGTCGGCCTCGATCACGAAGAACGCGCTGTCGGTGAGCCGCGCGGATACGGGAAAATCGAGCGGCACGCCGCCGATCAGGAAGCCGGGATCGAGCCCCGCGTCGGCGAGGATCGCAGCCAGCATCGCCGCTGTCGTCGTCTTGCCGTGCGTACCCGCCACCGCCAGCACCCAGCGTCCAGCCAGCACGTTCTCGTACAGCCACTGCGGGCCGGAGACATAGGGCCGACCGGAATCGAGGATCGCCTCCATCAGCGGATTGCCGCGCGACACGACATTGCCGATGACGAAGACATCGGCATCGCGCGCCACGCCGCGCAACTGCGCGGGATCGAAGCCCTCGGTCAGCGCGATGTCCAGCGTCGCAAGCTGCGTGGACATCGGCGGATAGACGTTGGCGTCGCAGCCGGTGACCGTGTGTCCGGCGGTGCGCGCAATGGCGGCAACGCCGCCCATGAACGTGCCGCAGATGCCGAGAATGTGGATATGCATGACGTTGTCGATGAACGATCATGCCGGCGCGGCGGCATGCGGCACGACGCCATGCCGGCGCCAGCCGCGAACGAACCAGGCATAGGTGGCGATATCGCCCGCCATGACGATGGCGAAGGCCACGCGCAAACCGCCGGCATTGTCGAGTGCCCACAGCGCGCGCGCCGCGTCGACGACCACGCCAATGCCCCACTGCGTGATGAAGCTGCCGCCGAACATCAGAAGATTGAGCGTGGTGTTGGTGCGGCCGGCCATTTCGCGGCCGAAGCCCTCGTTCAACGTGGTGAATGCCAGCACATTGACGGCCGCACCAAGCCCGTACAACGCCCACCACACGTAGCTGCCGGGAATCTGCGCATTGATGATCACCAGCGCCATTGCGCTCAATGCAAAGCCACCGGCAAAGAGATGTCGGGCCTCGATGCCGCGGCGCGCGAGCCGGGTGCCGAAGAGGCCAAGGCCCATGTAGCCGAACATGATCACGAGGTTCATCGCGAAGAGGTGATTGGCCGCCGCGGCGCGCGTGGTGTGCTCGACTTCCATCAGCCAAGGCACCGCCCACAGGCCCTGGATGGCCATGAACGAGCCCATGCCGAAGCTGGCCAGCGGCGCAATCCACCAGAAGCGCGGATGCACGAACACGGCGCGCACGCCAGCGAACTGCGCGCGCCATCCCGCACCGGTGGTCGTCGAATGAATATCCGGCACGCGCCACCAGATGCCCAGCGCAGCCAGCAGCGTGACGATGCCCAGACCTACGAACAACACGCGCCAGTGTGAAACGCGCAACGCAAATTCAAGCGGCACCGTGGCGAGCAGCGCGCCCACGCCGCCTGCCACCATCACCCAGCCCGAATACGAGGCCTGGCGCTCGCGGGGGTACCACGTCGCGATCGCCTTCAGCGGCGCCATCAGGCAGGCCGCGGACCCCGCACCGATGACCGCGCGGGCGAAGGCCAGGCCGGTGCGGGTTTCGCCATACGCAAACAGGAATGCGCCCCCAGCGGCCAGCGTCAGCAATACCGGCTCGACGCGGCGCGGACCGTAGCGATCAAGCATGATCCCCACCGGGATCTGCATCGCGGCAAAGCCCAGGAAATAGGCACTGGTGAGAAGCCCGAGCGACGATGGATCGAGCGCGAGATCGCGCACCAGGTCGGGCGAAATCACCGCGTTGACGGTGCGGTACAGGTACGACAGCAGGTACGCCGCCGCAAAGGCGAAATAGATGGGCAGGAATCGCATCGGGCTTAAGGGTCGGGTGCGGCGTCAGGTGTGAAAAATGAAGTACACGGCGCCCATCAGGCACAGCCCCGCCCATATGAAGAAGAGCTGCACGGGTTGCCCCATGTAAAGCGTGGCGAAGGCAAGTGAATTCATGAGCAGCACCGGGCGGGAAGTCGTCGATTATCGCCGATCGGCGCGGGACCCGCCGCCGCCCGATTCGCGGGTTCAGCGTGCCGCGGCCAATGGGAGCGTGACGGTGAATACCACCCCGCCCCCCTCCGCCCGATTGTCGGCGCGAACGCTACCACCATGAAATTGCGCGATCACACTGACGATGTACAGCCCCAGGCCCAGGTGCGGCGTCCCGGCATCGCCACCAGTGCGCACGGACACCATCGATTCGAACAATCGGTCGCGCATGTCTTCGGGCAGCGGGGGCCCCCCGTTTGCGACCACCAACCGCACCGTATCGGCGCCGCGTTCGAGCCGGATGTCAATCGCCGCGCCCCCAGCGAATTCCACCGCGTTCGCCGCCAGTTTGTCGAACATCTGGGCGATGAGGTCAGGCGCGCCACGAACATCGATGGTGTCGTGGGGTGGCTCGAAGTGCAACACCGCCTGCGGGTAGGCGAGGCGATAGCCGCCGACGCAGCCGGCCACCACGGGCACGAGATCGAAGCGTTCCATCTCGACATCCGACAGGCTTTGTTCGAGCCGCGCGGCTTCCGTCATCCGGGTGAGGATCTGCGTGAGCCGCGCCAATCCTTCCTGCGCCCGCGTCATGTAGATGCGGGCCTCGTCGGGCATCGACGAGGCCGCGAGATTGTCGAGCGACGAGCGCACCACCGCCACCGGCGTGCGCAATTCATGCGACAGCCGCGACGCCATTTTTTCCTGGTAACTCGCGTAGTCGGACAAGCGCGCCAGCACACTTGAAAAGCTGCGCGACAGGTCGCCGATTTCGTCGCCGGCTGTGGAGCTCGCCAGCGGTTCGCGCACGCGGCCCTGGTCGTCGATGGCGCGCTCGGCATCATCGCGCAGCCGGCGGATGCGCGACGACAGCCACGTGGCATAGCCGGTCAGCGCGAGCGAACCGACCAGCAGCACCGCCAGCACGATATTGAACAGGCGCTCAAAGGCACGATTGCGCTCGGCCAGCACGGCGTTGCCGGTTTCCTCGGCGATCACCACGCCGCGCACCTGGTCGCCCACCCAGATGGGATGCGCTGCGCTGACCACCGTGGCCTTGCCGTCGGACGTTGGATGGCGCTCGGTCGTGAGAATGCCGGCCAGCGCGCCCTCGACGTCGCGTCCGCGCGGCGCGCCCTGGGTGGCGGCATCGTCGCTGAAGTCCTCGGTCGGCTGCTCCAGCACCAGCGCGTACACGCGGCCGATCGTGGCGCGCGAAATCTTCTGCCACAGCGATCTGCTGGGCGCCTCGGCGGGCGCCGGCTTCAATGTGCCGGCGCGCGCCAGCACGGTACCGTCGCGATCGACGACCCAGATGCGTGCGGTGGTGCGCGACAGACCCTCGATGATCTGGGCGATTTCCGGCGAAGCCGACGGCGGCAGCGACGGACTGCCCTTGGCAGCATCCGCCACGCGCTCCCGCGCGAACGAGCCAATCGGATCGGGTGGATTCGCAAAGAGGCGCGGACGATCGTGCAGCGCAGTGGCCACGGCCTGCGCGGTGCCCGCCAGCGTGCGCTCCTGCGCGTCGCGCAGCACCCGCTCCAATTCGCGCACGTATTCGAAGCCCAGCCACGGCAGCGCGAGGAACACGGTCAGGACCAGCAGGAGTTGCGCGCGGATCGACAGCGCGATGCGCGTGGTCTTCATTCGCCCCAGCGATAGCCCATTCCGTACACGGTGGCGATGCGATCGAAGGCCGGATCGAGCGCCTGGAACTTGCGGCGGATGCGCTTCACATGCGAGGTGATCGTGCTGTCGTCGACAACGATGCTGGCATCGCGCATCAGCGCGTCGCGATCCTTGACGTGGCCCGGATGTCGCGCCAATGCATGCACCATCCAGAACTCGGTGAGCGTCAGATCGACACGTTGCCCGTTCCAATGCGCGGTGAGGCGCTTGACGTCGAGCGTGAGCGGGCCCCGTTCGACGATATCCTCGGACGCGGGAGGCGCAGACAGCAGCTCGCTGCGGCGGAACAGCGCGGCGATGCGTGCCGCGAGATGCGGCAGACTCACGTCCTTGGTCAGGTAGTCGTCGGCCCCCAGGCGCAATCCGGCCACGATGTCGAAATCGGAATCGCGCGCAGACAGGAACAGGATGGGTACGGTGGCGGACATGGCGCGCAATTCGCGCGTGAGCGTGAAGCCGCCATCCATGTCGTCGCCGAGGCCGATATCGACCAGCGCGAGATCGGGCAGCCGCGTGCGAAACGCGGCAAGCGCATCGGCGCGGTTGGCATAGGTGGCCACGTCGTACCCGTGCCGGCGCAGCGCCTCGGCGTAATTGGCGCGAATGGCGGGTTCATCCTCGACGATGGCAATGCGGCGCATGACGGCGGCGACTATACCGCAA
>JANMCS010000282.1:0-5255 GCA_031361405.1 Betaproteobacteria bacterium | reverse complement strand
ACCAGTCCCTATTTCTTCAACGCCGGATTGTTCAACGACGGCGAAAGCCTGCGGCGCCTCGGGCGCTTCTACGGCGAAGCGTTGCTGGCCTCAGGCATTCCCTTCGACCAGCTGTATGGTCCGGCGTACAAGGGCATCACCTTGGCCGCCGCTACGGCTATCGCGCTTGCCGAAAAAGGTCACAATTTGCCGTTCAGCTTCAATCGCAAGGAAGCCAAGGATCACGGCGAAGGCGGCACCATCGTGGGGGCGCCTCTCGCTGGCCGCATCGTCATCATCGACGACGTCATCACCGCGGGTACCTCGGTCCGCGAATCCGTGACCATGATCAACGCGCATGGCGCCGCCCCGGCCGGCGTGCTGATCGCGCTCGACCGGATGGAGCGCGGCCAGGGCGCGCAATCGGCCGTCCAGGAAGTTCGCGACATGTTCGGCATTCCGGTCGCCGCCATCGCCACGCTCGACGACGTCATGCAATTCATCGCCGGACGGCCCGCGTTGGTGGGTCATGCCTCCGCCGTGGCCGACTACCGCGCCCAATATGGCGCGCCCGTGGTGGCGCTGTAACGTCCGCGTCCAGCCGGTGTCCAACGCCTTTGACGCCTCAGGAGTTCCTTTGCGACGATCGACATCCCAGCCGCGCACGTGGTCTTGCCGTTCCTTGCGGCTCGAGGTGATCGCGGCACGTCCTGCATTCGCGCGGCTGATGTGGTGGCTGCTGCTGGCCGCATCCGTCGTCCTGATTGGCACACCGCGAGTGCAAGCGGCCACTTACAAGTGGACGGATGAAAAGGGCGTCGTCCACTACACGGACAAGATTCCGCCGGAGGCGCTCAACAAGGGCAACGTCGAACTCAACAAGCAGGGCGTGACCGTGAAGCGCACCGACCCGGCGCTCACGGTCGAACAACGGCGCGCGCGCGAAGCGGAAGAAGAACGCGCGCGCCAGACGGCCAAGGAGCGCGAGGTGGTCGAGCGCCGCGACAAGGCGCTCCTGTCCACCTACACCCTGGAAAGTGAAATCGATCTCGCCCGCAATCGCGCGCTGTCCACCATCGATGCGCAGATCCAGTCCGCCACCAATTACACGGCATTGCTCAGCAAACGCAAGGCGGAGCTCGACGCGCGCAAGGCCGCGCTCGGCGACAAGCCGGCGCCGGCGGTGCTCGAGCGCGAGTTGGCCAACATCAACGTCACGATCGAGGGCCAGACCGAACTGATCGCGACCAAGCAGAAGGAAATCGTCGTGGTCTCGGCCCGCTACGACGCCGACAAGAAACGCTGGCAGGAATTGCGCCTGGCCACCGAAGCCAGCATGCGCGGCACGGGCCCTGTCGTCCCGGCGACCACCACCACCCCCGCGAAATAGGCGGCGCGAAGGGCAACTCCGTAGGCGAGGCTTTAGCCTCGCGGAGTAATCGCCACGTTTAGCATGCGAGACTGAAGCCTCGCCTACGGATTCGCACACAGATTCGCATTCAGGTACGCCGTCCAATGCATCGAATGTTCGCGTCCACACCTGCGATAATCGCGACTTTCCGCTTCACTCCCGGTACCCCATGGCCCAATACGTGTACACGATGAACCGCGTGGGGAAGATCGTTCCTCCCAAGCGCGTCATCCTCAAGGATATTTCGCTGTCGTTTTTTCCCGGCGCCAAGATCGGCGTGCTGGGCATGAATGGCTCCGGCAAATCGAGCCTGATGCGCATCATGGCGGGCGAGGACCGGGAGTTCGAGGGCGAGGCGGTGCCGATGCCCAACATGCGCATCGGCTACCTGCCGCAGGAGCCGCAGATGGAGCCCGAACAAACCGTGCGCGAAGCGGTGGAACAGGGCATGGGCGACATCCTCGCCGCCAAGGAAGGATTGGAGCGCGTGTATGCCGCGTATGCCGAGCCCGACGCCGACTTCGATGCACTGGCCACGGAGCAGGCGCAGTTCGAGGCCATCATCGCCGCCTCGGGCGCAGACTCGGACCTGCAAATGGAAATCGCCGCCGACGCGCTGCGGCTGCCGCCATGGGACGCCAGGATCGGCAACCTGTCGGGCGGCGAAAAGCGACGTGTCGCGCTGTGCCGCCTGCTGCTGGAAAAGCCCGACATGTTGCTGCTGGACGAGCCCACCAATCATCTCGACGCGGAAAGTGTCGACTGGCTGGAGCAGTTCCTGCAGAAATTTCCGGGCACCGTGATCGCGGTCACACACGATCGCTATTTTCTCGACAATGCCGCCGAATGGATTCTCGAACTCGACCGCGGCTACGGCATTCCGTGGAAGGGTAACTACAGCTCGTGGCTCGAGCAGAAGGAAGCGCGCCTCAAGACCGAGGCCAAGCAGGAAGGCGCGCGCATCAAGGCGATGCAGACCGAGCTGGAGTGGGTGCGCTCCAATCCGAAGGCGCGGCAGTCGAAGAGCAAGGCGCGGATCGCGCGCTTCGAAGAGCTGTCGTCGCACGAACACCAGAAGCGCAACGAGACGCAGGAAATCTTCATCCCGGTGGCCGAGCGCCTGGGCAACAACGTCATCGAGTTCAGGAACGTGCGCAAGGCCTACGGCGAGCGGCTGCTGATCGACGATCTTTCATTCAACATTCCGCCCGGCGCCATCGTCGGCATCATCGGCCCCAACGGCGCGGGCAAGTCCACGCTCTTCCGCATGCTCACCGGCAAGGAAAAGCCGGACGCCGGGGAGATCGTGAGCGGCTCCACCGTGCAGATGGTGGCGGTGGACCAGACGCGTGAATCGCTGCCCAACGACAAGACCGTGTTCGAGGCCATCTCCAACGGCCAGGACATCCTGACCGTCGGCCGCTTCGAGATGCCGTCACGCGCGTATCTCGGTCGCTTCAACTTCAAGGGCGGCGATCAGCAGAAGATCGTCGGCAACCTGTCCGGCGGCGAACGCGGACGCCTGCATCTGGCAGCCACACTGTTGAAGGGCGGCAACGTGCTGCTGCTGGACGAACCCTCCAACGATCTCGACGTGGAAACGCTGCGCGCGCTGGAAGATGCATTGCTCGAGTTCGCCGGCAGCGCCCTCGTCATCTCGCACGATCGCTGGTTTCTCGACCGCATCGCCACGCACATCCTGGCGGCGGAAGGCGACTCGCAGTGGTCGTTCTTCGAAGGCAACTACCAGGAATACGAAGCGGACAAGCGCAAGCGCCTGGGCGAAGAAGGTGCCAAGCCGCACCGCATCCGCTACAAGGCGCTGATGTAATGAGCCCGCCGGGCCGCCCCAAGGGCGAATACCGGAGCGCGCAGCGCGAAGGTGGAATCCATACCAACCCGCCGGGCCGCCCCAAGGGCGAATACCGGAGCGCGCAGCGCGAAGGTGGAATCCATACCAGCCCGCCAGGCCGCCCCAAGGGCGAATACCGGAGCGGGATAGCGCCGAGGATGGTCCAATGACTGTGCTGCTATGGATCGTCGCCGTGGCGCTGATCGTGGTCGGCGTGATCGGCACCGTACTGCCCGCGCTGCCCGGCGTCATCCTCGTGTTCGGCGGCATCGTGCTGGCCGCGTGGATCGACGATTTCACGCGCATATCCGTGTGGGTGGTGTTGCTGCTCGGCGCGATGGCGGCAGTGGCGTGGGTCGTCGACTATGCCGCAGCCGCGATGGGTGCGAAGCGCGTGGGTGCCAGCAGGTACGCCATTGTCGGCGCGCTGATCGGGACATTTGCCGGCGCGTTCACCGGCCTCTGGGGATTGCTGTTCATGCCGCTGGTGGGCGCGGCCATTGGCGAATTCATCGCACAACGCGACATCCGCCGCGCGGGCACCGTCGGCCTTGCCACCTGGCTGGGCATGCTGCTGGGCACCGCCATCAAGATCGCCATCGTGTTCACAATGATCGGCGTGTTCGTGGTCGCGCTGGTGTTCTGATTCACGTCCCCGAGAACCAGTAGGCACGGCTTCAGCGGTGTCTACTGGCGTTTCCCCCGTTTCGTCGAACGCCCCTCGGCGCCGGGCGCGACGGCTAACGATTTCCGCGATACCTCCAGCTCGTCGCGCAGCCATTCCCGCAGCGCGACCAGTGGCGGCCAATCGCGCAGGCTGGACGGGTAGACGAGGTGGTAGGTGAGCGCCGGCTCGTCGAAGATCGTGTGCGGCGACAGGCGCACCAGGCGGCCGTCGGCGAGCGCATCGGCGGCCAGCAATTCGCGGCTCAGCGCCAGGCCCAGATTCTGTTCCGCGGCCTGCAGCATGAGCCCCGCATCATTGAACACCGCCACCGGCACCACCCGCGCTTCGACGCCCGCAACCTTGAACCACCGCGCCCACAATTCGGCGTCGCCCAGCAGCGGCTCGCGCACCAGCGCGCCCGGTGACGCGCCTGCCAGTCGTCGCGCCGCCGACGCTGAGCCCACGACAATCTTGCGTACCGGCGGCGTGAAAAGTTGCTCGGATAGAAGTCCGGGCCACGGTCCGGTGCCGTAGCGCAACGCCGCGTGGAATCCTTCGCGCTGCAGGTCGACCAGCTGTTGCGACGCGTCGATCTCCAGCGCGAGATGCGGATGCCGCGCGTGCCACGCGCTCATCCGCGGCAGCAGCCAGCGTTGTGCAAACGACGGCAACACGGTGACGCGCAGGCGATGCGCCGCACCGCTGGCTGCGACGGTGGCGGCCTGCACACCATCGTCTAGTTGCGCCAACGCACCTTGCACGCTGCGCAGCAGCGCTGCACCGCCGGGATTCAACACCAGCCGCCGTCCGCGCCGTTCGAACAACGCAAAGCCGAGTTGCTCCTCGAGCCCGCGGATCTGCTGACTGACGGCGCTGTGCGTCAGGTGCAGCAATTCCGCGGCGGCGCGCAGGTTCTGCAACTCCGCGACGGCGCGAAAAGCCGGCAACGTATTGAGCGGGAGGTGGCCCATTCTGGTAAGCATAACCGACCAAACCGTGAAGAACAAAGCGATTCAAACTGGCAGCGTGGGCGTTTACGCTAACCAGCGACGTCCCTCGACAAGGAATTGACCATGCACCCGCCCAACGTACCTGCTACCGCCATGGCGGCGCCTCCGGCCCTCCGGCTGCCGGCGCGGCTCCTGGCGCTATGGACCAACACAATGCGAGCTGCGCAGGACGCCTGGTCCGTGCGCGTGGCACGCGTTCGCGATGCGGAAGCGTTCGACCGGCTGGACGTGCGCGCGCTGCGCGACATCGGCGCCGATCGGCTGCTGACGGAACGCCAGATTCGCTGCGAGCGCGACGAAATGCAGTGGCGCATCGACTCGCAGTTTCGCGGATGA
>JANMCS010000253.1:0-8339 GCA_031361405.1 Betaproteobacteria bacterium | reverse complement strand
CCGCAGCACCAGCCCCGCGCCGAGGAAAGTGAGCCAGATCATCAGGTATCGCGACACTTCCTCGACCCAGAGGATGGACGCGTCAGTCAGGAATCGCAGTGCCACGTTGGCAAACACCATCAGCGCCATGGCGGCAAGGATAATGATGACGAGCCACCGATTGAGGCCGAGCAATAATCGATCGAAAGCCTTCACTGCGAACTCCTCCTGTAAGTACGCGCGACGCGTCCACCCGGCTGATGTCAACCCGCTCTGGGATGGGGCCGGTATGAAGGCCGCCCCGTAATGTAATGTGCTTCGCCATGGCTTGGCGAATTGTCGCCACGTTCGCCGTCCAGCCGATGGCAGTGAACATTACAATCGCCACATGCCCACTGCTCCCATTGCCCCTCGGCCGTTGACCGGCCTTCGCGTACTCGAGATGGGGGCGCTGATCGCCGGCCCCTTCTGCGCCAAGGTGCTGGCCGAGTTCGGCGCCGAGGTGATCAAGCTCGAGCCGCCCGGACACGGCGATCCGTTGCGCAAGTGGCGCTACGTCCAGGACGGCACGTCGGTGTGGTGGCACGTGCAGTCGCGGGAAAAGCGTTCGGTCACCGTGGACCTGCGGCAACCCGAAGGCCAGGCGATCGCGCGTGCGCTGGCCGAACGCGCCGATATCGTCATCGAGAATTTTCGTCCCGGCACGCTTGAAGGCTGGGGACTGGGCTACGACGCGCTGGCCGCGGTCAATCCCGGAATGATCATGGTGCGTATCTCGGGCTACGGCCAGACCGGGCCGTATCACGAGCGGCCGGGCTTCGGCGTGATAGGCGAGGCGATGGGTGGCCTGCGGCACGTCACCGGCACGCCGGACCGGCCGCCTTCGCGCACCGGCGTATCCATCGGCGACACACTGTCCGCGCTGTATGGCGTCATCGGCGCGATGATCGCGCTGGAGCATCGCCGCAAGACCGGCGTGGGCCAGATCGTCGACGTGGCGTTGTACGAGTCGGTGTTCTCGGTGATGGAGTCCCTCCTGCCGGAATTCGATGCGTTCGGCGCGGTGCGCGAGCGCACCGGCTCGATCCTGCCCGGTATTGCGCCGACGTCGGCCTACCGCTGCAACGACGACAGCTATGTGTTGATCGCCGGCAATGGCGATTCGATCTTCAAGCGGCTGTGCCGCGCGATGGGACGCGACGATCTCGCCGCGGACGCCGCGCTGGCGCACAACGACGGCCGCGCCGCGCGGCAGGCGTGGCTGGATGGCGAAATCGAAGCGTGGACGGTTACACGATCGCCGGACGCGGTGCTGGCGGCGATGGCGGCCGCGGAGGTTCCCGCGTCAAAGATCTACAACATCCGCGACATCGTTGCCGACGCGCACTTCCAGGCGCGCGGCATGCTGCGCGAAATCACGCTTGCCAATGGTGCCACGTTGAAGGTACCCGGCGTCGTGCCGCGATTGACGGCGACGCCCGGTGATTTCACGGGCGGCGGTCCGGCGTTGGGGCAGCACACCGACGAAGTATTGCGCGATCTCGGCTACGACGATGTCCGTATCGCGCTATTGCGGGAGCGTGGCATCGTCTGATCGGTCGCACGTCCGGTGTGGAAAGCGGTCCTTGTTCTGTTCGTCGCGGCGCAGTTCGTTGCGTGTTCTGTTTAATGAGGCGCGCCGCGTCATTCTCTATAATCCGGCCTTGATCGAGCTGAATCGACCTGTCGGTGGTTCAGCGGCGCGAAGCAGACAAGGACGAACGAATGGATCGCCGAAGTTTTGGGGTGCACGCAGCGGCAACGCTCGCGGGCATGGCCGCCACGGGACCCGCGTGGGCGCGGTCTCCCGTGCGCGGCCTGGATACGTGGCTGCGCTGGTTCAAGTCATTTCCGGGAACGACGAGTTTCCGCATCGATATCAACGGTCACAATGTGGTGTCCGACGCGGCGTCCACGCAGTTCTTCGTCGCCAGCGCCATCAAGACGTTCATCCTTGCCCAGTATCTCCGCGACGTCGAATCGGGCATTCTTTCCGAGGATGAACAACTGCCCGTCAATGACAGCGTTCGGGCCAGCGGCAGCCCTGTCTTCGAGCAACTGACCGGCACGACGCCGGCCCGCTCGATCCTCGAGGCCATGATCACGCACAGCGACAACACGGCGACCGATATCGCCTTGCTGCGCGTCGGGCCAGAGCGTATCCGGTCCTTCATCGCTGCGCAGGCTCTGGATGCAACGCGCATCCCCGAATCGACACGTCGTTTCTTTTCCTACAATGTCGGTGCGCCGCTTGGCGTCGACATCGGGTGGGCCGGTGTCCAGGCCGTATTGGCGTCAGGCCGCACCCTGGGGTCATCCCACCGGCCGCTCAATGACCAGGAATCGCTCGCCAGCAGCGCGGATGATCTCGTGTCGTACTACGAGCGCGCCATGGACGGCAGGTTGTTCACCAAGCGGACAACGCTCTCCGAATTCAAGCGAATCAACCTGGCCAACACATTTTTCCCCGAAGACACTGTGGGTTATGGCAAGGGCGGCAGCGGCGATTGGGTTGCCGATTCTAATGACGTCGCTGACTTCCACGCGCTGTCGTACGCCGGGCAGATGGTTGTCAACGCAACGCCGGTCACGTTCTGCTTTGTCGTCAACTGGACGAGTGTGGACCCGAAAAGCACCAGCTATGACCTCGTGCCTGCTTTTACTGACGTCATCAAGGGGAGCATGGGGGCGATCCGGCAGATGCTGCTTCGTTGATACGCCAGGCGAACCCGACACTGCGCCGATCGAAGTACACTGCTTTCACCGGCGCGCAGAGTCGAGCCCCAGCATCCGCAGCAGCATCGCCTCGGTGTTGCCCAGGATGCGGTGGCGGGCCTCGGTGCTGGACAAGGCGCGCGCGAGCATCACCGCACCGATGCAACTTGAATAGACCGTCAGCACCGCATCGCGCCGGGTCATGCCCGGCACCTCGGGAAAGCGCTCGGCGATGCGTTCCAACAGCGCGTTAGTCGTGGCGCCGAACGCATTTTTCGTGTCGCGGTCACTGCGCGCGATGTCGGCCAGCAACATCGTGAGCGGGCACGCGGAGGCCAGTGACGGCGCTTCGGCCTGCGCTAGGTATTTACTGATCATCGCTCGCGCCCACATTGCGGGATCCTTGATGCCGTCCAGCCGCGCGAACATCTGGTCTACATTGCGCGCCAAGCCATCGAACAGCGCTTCACGGGCCAACGCTTCCTTGGACGGAAAGTGCGCGTAGAACCCGCCGACGGTCAGTCCGGCATCGCGCATGACCTCTTCCACCGAGGCCGCAGCGATACCCTCGGCCTTGATGCGCCGGTCCGCGGCTAGCAGGATCCGGGCTCGGGTAGCACGTTTGTGTTCTTCGGAATATCTTGCCATGATCAATATAATATTATATAAATACTTTTATTGCAATCCCGATACCCGGACCTGACCGCAATGTCGACCGCCCTTTCCCCTTTCGCGTCGCCGATTCCGCGCCTGCGCGACGGGCGCCCCTTGGCCATTCGGCCGATCACGCCGGCCGCCCGGCCGTTGATCGAACGCGCCATCACGCGCGTATCTCCGGAATCGAGCCGCCGTCGCTTCTTCACACCGCGCTTTCGCTTCTCCGAGCGCGAACTCGACGCGTTGACGGTGCTGGATGGACATGACCGCTTCGCGCTGGGCGCCGTGGTCAGCGCCCACGATGGATCAGAGGAAGGCGTGGGCGTCGCGCGTTTCGTGCGCGTCGCCGGGCAGCACGACACCGCCGAGGTCGCCATCCTCGTCGTGGATGCCTTTCAGGGCCAGGGGGTAGGACGCACGCTGCTGGCGCGCCTGGCGCTGGCCGCACTGGCGCGTGGCATCGCACGCTTTCGCGGCATGGTGATGACCGACAACGACCCGATGTTGAAGTTGCTGTCGCGCTACGCGCCGGGACTCAGCATGGCGCGCGTGGACGGTCATTTCGACATCCACGTGCCGCTGGTCCCGCGGCACGCCGTCGCCGCCTTGTAGGCGCCACCTCGTCAGACGCAGCGCCCGCCGTCCACCTCGAGACAGGCGCCGGTGATGAACGACGCCTCGTCGGACGCAAAGAAGACCGCGGCTGTGGCGATGTCCGACGGCTGCGAGAGACGTCCCAACGGAATCGATGCGATGAACTGCGCGCGGCGCTCCGGCGTGTCCTGGCCCATGAAGTCGGCGAGCATCGCCGTTTCCCCCGCCACCGGATTGATGACGTTGACGCGGATGTTGTCCTTGGCCAGTTCCGCCGCCATGGACCGCGATGTGACGATGGCCGCGCCCTTGCTGCCGTTGTACCAGGTGAGCCCCGGCCGCGGCCGTACGCCCGCGGTGGAGGCAATGGTGATGAACACGCCGTTGCGCCGCGTGCGCATGTGCGGCACCGCATGCCTGGCCGTCAGGAACAGGCTCTTGACGTTGACCGCGTAGATCTTGTCGAACTGCTCCTCGCTGACATCGAGCATCGGCTGGTTCTTGTGCGTGGTACCCGCGTTGTTGACCACGATGTCGATCACGCCGTAGGTCGCCAGCGCAAATTCCATCAGGTGCTTCACGTCGCCATCACGGCCGACGTCGCCCGCGCAGAAGCGGGCCTTGCCGCCGCGACTGACGATATCGGCCACCGTGTTCTCGCCGTTCTCGGCATTCACGTCGTTGACCACCACCTGCGCGCCTTCGGCCGCGAAGCGTTGCGCAATGCCGCGGCCGAAGCCTGATCCGGCGCCCGTCACCACGGCCGTCTTGCCTGCAAGTCGCATGGGATTCCCTGTCGGTATGGTGAACGTGCCGCTGCATCATCGCGAGAACAACGCGGCGCGCGCAGGCACAGGAGTTCAGTCGTGCCGCAGCACGACGGTCTTGAGTGCCGTGAAACCGTACAGCGCCTCGAAGCCTTTTTCGCGCCCGTGGCCGGAATGCTTGACGCCGCCGAAGGGCAGCTCCACGCCGCCGCCTGCGCCGTAGTTGTTGATGTAGACCTGGCCGCTGGCCAAGGCGCGCGCCATGCGCAATTGCCGCGCGCCGTCACGCGTCCACACGCCGGCCACCAGACCAAAATCGGTGCCGTTGGCCAGACGAATGGCGTCGACCTCGTCGGTGAATGACATTGCCGACAGCACCGGGCCGAACACTTCCTCGCACGCCAGTCGGTGCTCGGGGGCCACGTCGCGCAACAGCACGGGTGCCATGTAGAAGCCACCCGTGGGTGCGTCGCCCACGATACGTCCTTGCGCCACGATGGGAATGCCATCGCGCTCGGCATCAGCCAGAAAGCCGCGCACGCGCTGCAACTGCGAGCCGCGGATCAGCGGGCCGCAATCAAGATCGGCCAGAGCCGGCCCCGTCTGCAGCGCCGCGAAGCGTTCGCCGAGCCGCGCCAACACTTCCTCGTAGCACGTGCGCTCGACCAGCAATCGGCTGCCGGCCGAACACGTCTGGCCGGCGTTCTGCACGATGGCATTGACCACCGCAGGCAGCACGGCATCGAAGTCTGCGTCGGCAAAGACCACCTGCGGCGATTTGCCGCCCAGCTCCAACGTCACCGGGCAATGATGTTGTGCGGCTGCGGTGGTGACGAACACGCCGGTGGCGGCGGACCCGGTGAACGACAGGTGCTGGATGCCCGGATGCGCCGCCAATGCCGCGCCCGCTTCGGTGCCTAGTCCGGTGACGATGTTGAGCGCGCCACTGGGCAAGCCGACGTCCGCCGCAATCATCGCGATGCGCAGCAATGACAGGCACGCATCTTCCGCGGGCTTGACCACGCACGCATTGCCCGCGGCCAGTGCGGCACCCACCGAACGGCCGAAGATCTGCAGCGGATAGTTCCACGGAATGATGTGGCCGGTGACGCCTTGCGGCTCGCGCCACGTCAGCACGGTGAAACCTTGTGGATAGGGAATGGTCTCCCCGTGCAGCTTGTCGCTGGCGCCGCCGTAGAACTCAAAGTAGCGCGCGCAGGCGGCGACATCGGCGCGCGCCTGCTTCAACGGCTTGCCACAGTCGCGCGCTTCGAGCAGCGCCAGTTCGTCCGCGTGCTCGAGGATGGCGCGCGACAGCGTGTTCAGCAAGCGTCCCTTCTCGGCTGGCGCGAGTCTGCCCCAGGCGCCATCGCGCGCCCCCTGCGCCGCGCGCACTGCGGAGTCGATGTCGGCCGCGTTGCCGCGCGCAATGGCCGCAAACGGCAGGCCGTCGGATGGATCGATCATCGGCAACTCGGCCCGGCTGGCGGGCGCGAACCAGCGGTTGCCGATGAAGTGTTGCGCCGGCGTCTTGACGGCCGGCCAGGCGAGGGGCGCGTTCATCCTATTTCTTCGGTGTGAATTTCCAGGCCTGCGTCTGCTCGTCCACGCGCGGCACGTAGACGATGCCGTCGCGCGTGGCCCACAGGCTGACCTGGAAGTGCAGCGGAATGAGTCCGGTGTCGCCAATGGCAAGTTCCGCGGCGCGCTGCAGATAGACTTCGCGCTTCACGTCATCGACGATCTGCAGCGCGTCCTCCGTCAGCGCGTCGACTTTGGTGTTGGAGTAGCGCCCGCGGTTGGCGGTGCCGAAGCCCTTGTCCTTGTTGAAGGTCATCAGCAAGGCCTTCAACGACGATGACGACTCGCCGGTGCCCGTGCTCCAGCCCGCCAGCAGCACGCTGAACTTGAGGTCGGTGGCCTGCGGAAAAAACGTGGCCGACGGCATTGCCACCACCTTGGTGGGCACACCGGCGCGCGTCCACATCTGGGCGATCGCCTGCGCGATCTTGGCATCGTTCACGTAGCGGTTGTTGGTCGCATGCAGCGTGATGCCGAAGCCATCGGGATAGCCAGCGTCCGCCAACAACTTCTTGCCGCCCTCCAGGTTGAAGGGCTCGACCTTGAGATTCTTCGTGGCGCCGAACAGGAAATCGGGCACCACCTGGCCAGCGGGGATCGCTTCACCTTCCATCACCCGCTCGACGATGGCCGGACGGTTGATCATCATCGACAGCGCCTTGCGTACACGCGCGTCCTTCAGCGGATTCTTGTCGAGCGGCTTGCCATCCTTGTCCGTCACCGTGGGCGTGATGGTGCGGTCGCTGTCCAGGTGCACGTACATCAGGCGGTCGGACACTGCGCGGTAGATCGTGAGTTTCCTGTCGGTCTTGAGCTTGGCCACATCCGCCGTCGGCACACTTTCGATCACCTGCACGTCGCCGGACAACAGGGCCGCCACGCGCGACGCATCCTGGGTGAGGATGCGCATCGTGACGTTGTCCCACGGCGTCTTGCCGCCCCACCATGCGTCGTTGCGGGCGAACTCGAGGCGGTCACCCTTGGTGAACTTCGTCAACTTGTACGGCCCGGTGCCGATGGCGGCCTTGCCCGAATTGAAATCATCCGTGCTGGCGCTGGCGAATTTCTTGTTGATGATCGCGATCTGCGTCATGTCGGACGGCATCAACGGATAGGGGAACGCCGTCTTGAAGCGGATCGTGAAGGGATCGATCACGTCGATTTTGATGATCTGCTTCGTGTAGGCCGTGAACGGCGACGGGCTGTTGGGCACCTTGGGCACCCGGTCGATCGACGCCACCACATCCGCTGCGGTGAAGTCGCTGCCGTCATGGAATTTCACCCCTTGGCGCAGCTTGAACTCCCAGGTGGTCGCGTCGATTGCCTTCCATTCGGTGGCAAGTCCCGGCATCGGCTGCGACTTCTCGTTGCGCTCGATCAGGTAGCCGAAGATGTGGGACGCGACATTGTTGTTGGGCGTGAGGTTGTGGTAGTGCGGATCGGTGGACGTGATATCCGTGCCGAGACCGATCGTCAGGTTGCCGGCAACCGCGGTGGCCGCCAGCGCCGACGCCGCGATGGCGGCCACGAACATGCGAATCATGGGCATTGGTGAAGTTCCTGCTCGATGGGGCTGCAATGATGGAAGGATGCGCCAAGCGGCCGTACCGTCCGGGTGCCGGATACCGGCGCGCCCATGGGAGACAAGACCCTCGGCGAAGCATAACGCAACGCGTTTCCATTTGTAACGATGGGGTGGCGCGGCACGCCTTCGTCAACCAGCGCCCGCGTGCCGACGTTCTTTCCCCATCGAGCGCGTCGTTGCAACCTTGCATCGGCGCCGAACTGGAGGAAATGCACATGAAATCGATCCGCGCGCGTGCTCTTGCCCTCGCCGTCGTCGTGGCCGGCGCCGCCGCCACCACATTGCCGGCTGTCGCCAACAATGTGGCCTGGAGCGTTTCCGTCGGTGGCCCGGGCTTTGCCGTCAATGCCGGCCAGCCGGCCTTCGGACCAGGCTACGGGCCAGTTTATGGACCAGCTTATGGGCCAGTTTATGGGCCAGCC
>JANMCS010000250.1:0-3349 GCA_031361405.1 Betaproteobacteria bacterium | reverse complement strand
GGGATAGCGATCCACGGCGCGTCGGGCGTTTGCAGTGCGCGCGCGGCAAGGTCGTGGCCGGTGCCCGGTTCGCCCAGGATCAGCATCGGCCGCCGCCCCGCCAGCAGGAGGTCGAGAGCGCGCTCGGCCTCGCGGATGGCGGCACCGCCGCCGAGCGCGGCCAACGACACGCGGCGCGGCTCCTGCGCTGCCGCGCTCTTCAACGCTCGTGCGATCGTGGACAGCAACTTCTGCAAGCCCACTGGCTTTTCAAGAAAGTCGAACGCGCCGACCTTGGTGGCATCGACGGCGGTTTCGATCGTCCCGTGGCCCGACATCATGATGACGGGCATGGTCAATTGTCCGCCGGCGGCCCATTCGCGCAACAGCGTGACGCCGTCGGTATCGGGCATCCAGATGTCGAGCAGCACCAGCGCAGGCTGCTGGCGCTGGCGATACGCGCGCGCCTCGCCGGCGTTTTCAGCGAGCGCCACCCGGTAGCCCTCGTCCTGCAGTATTTCCGACAGCAATTCGCGGATGCCGACTTCATCGTCGACGATCAGTATTTCTTTTGCATGCGCCATCGTGGCGAGTCCTTAGACGGCCGCTGCGGCGGGCTTGCCGCCGGCCGCGGCCGGAAATGTAAGCGTGTCGCGGGCGCCACCGGTCGGGGGATTGTCCAGCACGACCCGGCCGCCATGTTCGTCAATGATCTTCTTCACAAGCGCCAATCCGAGGCCGGTGCCTTTTGCCTTTGTTGTTACATACGGTTCGTACGCATGCGCCAGCACGCTGCTGTCAAACCCGGGACCGCCATCGGCAAACGCGAGCACCACTTCGCCTCCCACGGCGGAGAGGGTGATCACAAAGCGCGGATCGGCGACACCGGTCTGTGCATCGACGGCGTTCGACAGCAGATTGTGGAACACCTGGCGCAGGCGGGTGGGTTCGCCCAGTACAAGGACGGGCGCATCCGGCAAGGATAGCCTAACGTGGGGACGCAGGTCGTCGTAGAGCGCCAATACATCGCCCAGGAGCGCGGCCACATCGACATTCTGCATCTGTCCCGGCCGTGGCTGCCGCGCATAGATGGCGAAGTCGTCCACCATGTGTTTCATTGCCCCCACCTGCGAGACAATGGTCTGCGTCCCCCGCCGCAACGTCTCCTGGTCGGCGCTTTCGAGCTTGGGCGTGAGCTTCATCGCCAGCCGCTCGGCGGACAGCTGGATCGGCGTCAGCGGATTCTTGATTTCGTGGGCCAGCCTTCGCGCCACTTCCGCCCACGCCGCATCGCGTTGCGCCTGCATCAGTTCGGAAACATCGTCGAACACGACGACGTAGCCGCCCGTGGTGGCAGTGCCGGGAAGCCGGGTGCCGCGCATCAGCAGCGTGCGCGAAAGATTGGCCACTGCCAGCTCGGCCTCCTTCTGCCACTGGCCGTCGCGACTGCTGCGAAAGCCTTCCGCCACCAATTCGGCGAAAGGCGCCAGCGCGGGCAGGCGGCGCCCCCAATCGGCGAGCGCCATGCCGGCGAGATCGGCCACCGGCTGCTGCAGGATCACGGCGGCGCTGGGATTGACGGTGCGCAGGCGATGCCGCTCGTCGAACACAAGCACACCCGCCGACAGATTGCCGAGGATGCTCTCGAGATAGGCGCGCGTGGTCTCGGTCGCCCGGCGACCTTCTTCGGCCTTGCCGTGGGCCTCGGCCAGTTGCTCGGTCATCGTGTTGAACGACTCGGTCAACACGCCCAGCTCATCGCGCGAGACGACCGGCTGGCGGCGCGTGAAATCACCCTGCGCCACCGCGCGCGTGCCCTCGGCCAGCAAGCCGAGTGGCGCGGCAAAACGCTCGGAGAGCACCACGGCCAGGCCCAGCGCCGAGGTCAATGCAAGCAGCAGCGTCAACGTCAGTGTCAGCGCATAGAGGCGCTTCAACGATTGCCGCGAAAACGAGAGCTCCTGGTAATCGCGCATGCCGGCCTGCACGCGTTCGGCATCCTGGGCGAGTGCCGGTGGCACCGGCTCGATGACCTGCAGCAGCTTCAGCGGATTGAGGCTGTCGTCGGTGTTGACCGCGACGACGACGCGCAGGCGGAGGTTGCCATCGGCCTGCTGGTCGATCTTGGCGTAAGGCTGCTGCATGCGGGCGAGACGCAGCGCCTGCGGTGGTGGCGGCTCCGGCGTCGCGCGTGAGCCGCCGGTGCCCGCCACGGCGAGCACGCTGCCCGTGGGCGAGAACAGCACCGCCTCGTAGACATTGCCCTGCTCGGCCACACGATTGAGTGCGCCGGCCAGGTTGCCCGGGCTCTCGGCGATCGCGACGGACATCTGGGTGGCCTTGCCCTGCGTTTCCTTGAGCAGGTAGTCGAGTGCATTGCGGCCGAGGTTGAGGCCGCCCTCCAGCGCCCGATCGACGCGCACGTCGAACCAGCTCTCGATGCTGCGGCCGATGAACTGCACCGACACGGCGTACACCAGCGCACCGGGCAGCACCGCCACCATCGCGAACAGGAACACGAGGCGCACCGCAAGCCGCGAACCGAACACGCCCGCCTTGAGGTTGCGCCGCAGTCGCCACAACTGCCAGCCCACGACCAGCATCAGCAGAGCGATCAGCACGAGGTTGCCGATCAGCAGCACGTCGTAGCCTTGCGCAAACAGCGCCGTATTGGCCGTGGCCGTGGCGAGCAGGAACACGGCGATGGCCGACAGCGAGGCCGATACCAGCAGCAGCCAGCGCAATCCGCGTTTGCCGGGGAGTGCGCTCATTGCGCGCTCATAGGGGTGCCTGCGCGCTGCGCGCTCCGGCATTCGCCCTTCGGACGGCCGTGCGGGCTCATGGCGTAAACGCGAACCGTTGCCACTCGGAGGCGAGCGTCCACTCGCGCGACGCGAGCGCATTCACCTGGAACGGCTTGGGCAACTGGTTGACGTCGAGGCGCAAGCGCACCGCGGCGTCGTAGCGCGCGCCTTTGGTCAACGCATCGACGCGGATGACCGGCCGTGAATTCACGCGCCCGATGTAGCGCTCGACCTCCTCGAGGGACGCGTAGTTCTGCGTGAGCAGCCCGCTGGCGACGCGATACTGGCGCGTGAGCGCATTCCACGACACGCGGTAGGTCAATGCGGACTGCAGGACTTTTTCATCCAGCCAGTACCAGCGGCCGCGGGTGAGTTCGATTTCCAGCACGAAGTAGAGCGGGATGCCGTCGGCGCGCACCGGCGGCGACATCCCCGCGACGCCCACCAGCAGAAGCGCCGCCATGGCGACCCACCACGACGACGGGCGAAGGCGCGGGCCCGGCGAGTTGCGGAATGGACGGAGGAACGGCATGCCGGCGAGCATCGTGGCGACGGGTCCGGCGGCG
>JANMCS010000242.1:0-17640 GCA_031361405.1 Betaproteobacteria bacterium | reverse complement strand
GTAGTCGCCACGGGTAAGCCAGATGACGTGTTGCGCCTGCCGGAAGTGGTCGCTGCCTACCTTGGCAGCGAGGTGACCGAATGATCCACGTCGACGACACCAATGACACGCTACCCAAATGCGTGCTGCGAAATGGTACGTCAACGCCATCCCAAGTTGCGATGCGGCGCAAGACGCTCGGCATTTGGCATCGAATCACATGGGCGGAAGTGCTGGTCGAGGTTCGGAATATTGGCGCCGGCCTGCTCGAAGCGGGACTTGCGACTGAGCCTTGCATCGTTGTGCTTGGGAACAATGAACCAGAACTGTATTGGGCCGAATACGCGATACAGGCGATCGGCAAAGCTGCCGTCTGCCTGTACCCCGATGCGTCCGAAGCCGAGTTGGTCACGCTCATTCGCGACTGCGGCGCCACGGTCGCTTTTGCAGAGGATCAGGAACAGTGCGACAAACTCCTTGAAGTGGCCGAACACGTTCCGCTCAGGAAGATCATCTATTGGGATGATCGCGGGATGAGCAACTACGACGATCCCCGTGTGGTCAGCCTCGCATCCTTGACCGCAATCGGCCGACAAGCGCTTGTGGCATCGCCCGGACTAGTCGATCGACAAATTGCTAAGGGCCGCGCTGAAGATCTTGCCGTCGTCATCTATACATCAGGCACCACGGGCGACGCAAAGGGCGTCCGCGGCACCCATCGCTACCTGCTGGATTGCGCGCTGCGCTGGCATGACGTTCTGGATGCGCATACGTTCGCCAACTACGTAAGCTACATTTCGCCAGCGTGGGCCACGGAACAATATCTTGGTCTCGGCCTAGGTGTTGCGTTGCCCATGATCGTCAATTTCCCAGAGGAACCGGAGACCGTTACGACCGACACGCGAGAAATTGGCGCCGAGTTTCTGTTCTTCAGTTCGCGGCAGTGGGAAGCAATCGTGTCCTCAACCGAATCCCGAATGCGTGATGCTGGCTGGCTGGCACGTACCGTCTATCGCTGGGGCATGAGAACGCTGGTCGCGACACACGAAGATGCGCCCGGAGTCCTTTCCCGTTTCAAAAGAGCGATAGCTGATGCGCTGGTGGCGAACCCTGTCCGCGACCGTCTCGGATTCAAGTACCTCAAAACAGCCGTGAATTCAGGGAGTGCCCTCAGCCCCGAGGTCTTCGACCTGTTTCACGCATTGGGTGTCAGTCTACGTAATGTCTATGGCTTCACGGAAGTGGGCATTGTCGCGGCGACGCGAGGGGAGCGCCGTTTTGGAACAGTCGGCAGGGCGCTGCAAAGTCAGCTGGGATCGACACCTCTGCAAACCCGGATCGAGGGCTCCGAGATCCAGGTGCGCGGAGGCGTCATCTTTGATGGCTACTACGGAAAGCCGGATGCGATGGCTGCTCGTACGACGCTCGATGGCTGGATTCGCAGCGGTGATGCCGGCTATTTTGAAGACGATGGATATCTCGTCTATCTCGATCGACTCGATGATCTCCGACAACTGTCGTCCGGCAAGACATTCGCGCCCCAGTTCATCGAGGCCCGGATACGCCTTAGCCCTTATGTCCGGGACGCTGTCATTTTCGGAGACGCCAGCCGACATTTTGTCGGTGCGTTGATCGACATCGATATCGATCTGGTCGGGAAGTGGGCGGAAGAGCGACAAATTTCATTCTCCGTTCATGCTGACCTCTCCCAAAAGGCGGAAGTGCTTGCATTGGTACGCGGTGAGCTCGAGCAAGTCAACGCGACGCTGCCCGAACATTGCCGCGTGTTGCGTTTCATCAATCTGTTCAAGTCCTTCGATGCCGACGAAGGCGAACTCACACGTAGTCGCAAGATCCGACGTACCGTCGTGGAGCAGAAATATAAATCGCTGATTGATGCGATCTATGGTGATGACGATGTCGTCTCAAGCACGGTAGAGGTAAGATTCCAGGACGGTCGCTCGCGCACCATTCAGGCAGATGTCGCGGTGTGTTCGCTTGAGGTGCGGCACGGCTAGGGGCGCGACCGCTGCGCGTATGCCACTCCCGTTCGCGGTGGTTATTGCGCCAGTTCTCGCGGCCCTCGGTCCGCTCGCCGTGGCCGGGCGTCCAAGCGTCGCGCACGGGCTATTTCCTCTGCCGTAGTACGCTGCAAGAGTGGATAACTCGTCTTAAACGGCGAGAAATGGATCAGGTTGCGCCGCACTAAGGTTATGATATATAATGGCAATTGATCGACCTTAGCGCCAAATCTGCAGGTCCCTGGTTGAGTCCAAGTCGGGGAGCCATTTCCTTCAAGTTCTTGGCTGCGTTTGATGCTGTTGCCAAGTGCATCGATAGACCGTGCTCTCGGTCTATCCCGGATCGAAGCCTTACGTTTTTGCAATCGCCCATGGGCGAGGTTTTCGATTTGAGCGACCGATAGTTCGACGCCTTGCTCTTATGCCACTACCGAGGATACGTGCCGTGATCGAAACGATGAAATGTCTGAAGAAGTACGGCCAACGCCTCGATCTGGAAATGGCCAAGGAGATGGGTTTGCCGCTCGCCACCGTCCGCAAGGACCTCACCGCCCTCGCGGCCACGGGTGCCGTGATCATCTGCAGCCTGACCCGCTTCGAGAACGGCAAGCAGATTGATGCGTTGCAATGCCGCGTTTCGGGCTATGTCCCGCCGCTGGCCCCAGGGCGCAAGGCCAAGGCCACCGCCTAGCACGGGCCAAACAGCACCGGCGCTCGCAGGTGCTCACGCCTGCTGCAGCTTGATCGCAGCGGCAATGATGGGCTTGGCCCGCGTGGGTGTCCGTCCGCGGTCGGACGGTCCCGTGATGCTGCGCCCAAGCGCTGTTTCCGACACGTCGTTACCGCGCCAGGCGATGGCGCGGCGCAAGCGCGTCGCGCCCGCGTTCCCCGTCCCTGCATAGGCGTCGCCTGGGGCCAATGCACGACCCCGGACGGTCGGTCATTTTGGCCAACATGTTCATCGAGCGTCACTCGAAGCGTTCGAAGTCAATGCCGGTAGTGTGGGTGGCGAGATGTACTTCGCGGAGAAAGCACACCAGTCCACAGATCACAGCCACCATTGCCGCCACGAACAACGAGCCGGCAAGCCACCGCAGGCTCGTCGTGAACAGCTCATCCGCAAACAGCGCGACGATGACGAGGCAGACCAGCAGCGCCGCTGCCGTGCAGTAATTGATCGACCAGCTGCAGATGCGACGGCGTCGCTCGAGGTCGCGCATTTCCAGGCGCGCCGCAGCGCGGGCCTTGACGTCGAGACCCGGCCAGGAATGCTCGAAGCTCCGGGCGCGATCGATGATGCGGGCCAGCCGGGTTGCCATCACGCCAAGCAGCGCGGCGATTCCGGTCAGCAGGAACACCGGCGCAATGGCGAGCTGGATGGCGTGGGAAACGATTTGCTGGCTCAAGTCGGTAGGCATGAACGCCGCTCCTTGGTGGGGAGGATTCCGCTGGTGACGGTGGTTGCCGGAACACTACATCACGCGTGGCGGTTGTCGCATCCGGTCCACGCGCATCCGCCGAGCGGTGATTGGTCACCGCGACCCTCGCGATGTACCGGATCGGCGATTTACTACAATGTCGCGTACTGATGTCCTACACGAGATTGAAGGAATGGACCACGGCAACGCAGCTCCATCGGCGAGAGAATCTGACCCAGCAATCGCACGGCGATTCGCCTTCGCAATCTTGATTCGCCTTCGCAATCTTAAATGGAGAATGCCATGAATACGAAGAACGTTTGGCAATACGCAACTGCAGTCTCACTGGCTTTGGCGCTTTCGACTGCCTACGCGGCGGACACCAAGCCTGCGTCCACTGACGGGTCCACCGCTGCGCCGATGACCGGCAAGGAAAAGGCCACCGCGATTGGCGCAACGTCTGGCGCCGTTGCCGGCGCCGTCGTCGGCGGCCCGGTTGGCGCGGTCGTGGGTGCGGGAATCGGCGCCTACGTCGGCAACCAGGGTACGGATCCCAATGGCAAGGTCGCCACGACCGACGCCCACGGCAAGGTTTCGTCGTACCGCATGCGCGATGGCACCGTTCGTAATGCGCAAATGGCGCTGAACGAAAAGGGCTACGACGTCGGCAAGGTGGACGGTCAGTTCGGCCCCAGCACGCAGAATGCGGTGCGTCGTTTCCAGTCGGAGAAGGGACTCGCGCAAAGCGGCCGCCTCGACAGCGCGACGCTGACCGCGCTGGGCGTCAACGGTTGATCGAGGTCGCAACTTCTGTGTGAAGCATTGCCGGGTCCCCCGATCCGGTCTCAATGATTCACGCAGCCGCACTATGCAAACGGTCACCTGCGGGCGGCCGTTTGCATTTGAGGTGACTCCGTAATCCCGTGCGCAATAGCTGTCCGCGCATCCTCGACTGCGCCACTGGAAGAGCCACGCGATGACGACAGGCGATCCCGCCAAGCTGGACAGGATTGTGGCCGACGCGCGTCGAGCCGCGGCAGAACGCGATCTTGGCTATCGCGAACGGGCACTGAAAATCTATCCGTGGATCTGCGGGCGCTGCGCACGCGAGTTTTCCCGTGCCAATTTGCGCGAGCTCACCGTCCACCATCGTGATCACGATCACGCGAACAATCCCGTGGACGGCAGCAACTGGGAATTGCTGTGCCTGTACTGCCACGACAACGAGCATCAGCGGCAGCTGGAGGCGAACGCCAACAGGCCCGGCGCCGATGCCGCAGGCAGCGGGGCGACGCATTCGCCGTTCGCTGCATTGAGGGCTATGATGAGAGAGCGGCAGAAGCCCGAGTAGGCTATACGCGGCATGCGCTCACTCATAAGGGCGCGACCGCCTCCTGGGCGGTCGCGGATGCCAGTTTGCGTGGGATGAGACCCCCGACAATCCCCTGTGACCAGCGATCGTGCGCGCGATCGCCCGAATTGCTTCGGTTTGGCTGGCAGGCGACATCGGAACTGACGACTGCAGCGTATTCGGCCCGGTGGGAACTGTGCATAGGTGCAACGCGGATGTGATTGTCGGCGAACGCCTGTCAAATCTGCGATGTATCGAGCGACCGGGTGCACAACGTTCTGCGCACGCCACGGCGAATCCTTGATAGGCTTCCGCACGTCGAATGGAACCTTCTTCCGCGAATGAGGGCTGAAATGAAAATCACCAAACCCGCGCTGGCCGTGCTCATGGGTGCGATCGTTGCCGCCGCCTGTGGCGGCGGCGGTTCCGACGCGCCGCTCGGCCTTGGCGCGCCGCCGCCGCTGTCGCTCGTCGTGATCGGTGACTCGATCGCGTCCGGCGAGGGGATCAACTACGGGTACACGTACTACAACGGTTCGTATTTTCCGCACGAGTGGTACGGCGGCGTCGACTATCCGACGTGGCAGGGCGACTACCAGCTCTGCCACGATTCCGTGCAGGCCTACGGCGACGTACTGGCGTCGATGATCGGCGCCACGCTCACCAAGTTCGCGTGCACCGGGTCCACCTACGACAACGGGATCACCTTCGACCGGCGCTATGGTGGCGCGTTGTACCGGCCAGCGCAGTTCGGCAACTGGCTGGGCATGACCAACCTCAACAAGGCCTACGACGACGCCAAGCCGGATGTCGTGATCATCACGCTGGGCGCGGACGACGTGAGCTTTGCGGACATCTTCAAGTTCTGCGCCATCGGCTACACCGACGCTGCGCAGGTGGCGGCGCTGGCCACCCACCCCGATCTCTCGCAGCAGCTGCGCGCCAACTTTGTCAAGCGCTTCCCGACGAAGGAAGCGTGGCAGAACCGCGCGCCACGCGCCTCCTCGTCGTCGTACTGCACTGCGGCCAATCCCGGCACGCCCATCGTCAATCGATTCTGGGATCCGATCAACAGCGGGCTGATTGCCGGGCATTACAAGAGCCTGATCGCGGCGATCAAGGCGCGCGGCGCGGCAGCGGGCAAGGTGCCGCGGATCATCTTCACCACGTATCACCAACCGCTGCCCGGGCCGTCGCAGTCGGATGACTGTCTCGACATGGGCGACATCGTGCGCGACGAGACCAATTACCTGATCTATCTGCAGGCCACGCTCAAGGCTACGCTGATCGCGGCGGTGAGCGGCATCGACGGCGTATCCGTCGCCGATATTTCAGGCGTCGTGCAGGGGCACGAGTACTGCACCAACGATCCTTGGGCCTACGGCCTCAGCGTGCTGCTGCACAACGACGCGAGCCTCGCGCCGTTTCATCCCATTCCACAGGGCCAGGCCGCCATCGCGGCGGTGCTGAAGCAGAGTTTTCCCGGGCGCTAGAACGAAAAAACGCCGCGCCCGATACCGGGCCGCGGCGTGTGCGGATCACCGGTCGGTCAGGTGGGCTTCTTGCAGAACACCGGAGGCTTGTAGGCCGGTTTGTAGCAGGTGTTCCCGGCGCTTTCGATCTTCGGATCCGGATCCAGGAATTTGACATTCCACCCGGCAGCGGCGTCCTCGGGGAAGCACTCGATGTCGGGCGGCGCGGTGGGCTTGCTCAACGTATCGAAGTTCTTCGTGAGCTTGAAGCCGATGCCCCAGCAGCCACCGTCCGGGCACGCCGTGTCCTTGCCCGCCCATTTGCAGACGTCCGCGGAGCAACCCGCGCTCGGTTTCTTGGTGATCGGGTCGATGGCGCAACCGCACACGCCTGCGCCATCCAGCTTGCAGAACGTGGACGGCTCGCATCCCTCGGCCAGGCCGGCCTTGTAGTCCTTGGCGAAATTCTTATCCTCGGTCATGTCCATCGTGACCTCGAGGATGCCCGTCTTCGGATCGTAGATCTTCGCCCAATGCTTCGGCATCTTCAGCTTGGACTGGGGGTCGTAGGCGGGCGGATCGAACACGGGAGGCTGTTTCCTGATATCGACGCGCACCGGCCACACGTCCGTTTTCAGATCGAAGGGGTCCGCATCGCCCGCCGGCGACTTGCCGACATAGATCTTGTACGACTGGCGCGTGTTCGGCTTGGCGTAGATCAGGAAGTTGTAGTACGTCTTGTCGGCCTCGAACAAGCTGAGAAAGGCGGCCTCTTTCGGTGGCGGGTGCGGGAAGACCTCCGCCTGCGTGACGGCGTTCACCGTGGTGTCGATGTAGTAGAGGCCGTTGTTGGCGACCAGCGTGCTGCGCTGCCCGGTCGCCTGGCCCGCCATGCGAATGAAGTACTGCGGGTCCGCCAGCTTGGCGGGCGGATTGGTGTACAGACGATGCAACGGCACCCCGGCGCACTGATCGTTCGTGCAGGGCACGCTCCACTTGGGCGTGTCGACGCCTGGTATCAACTGGATGTTGCCGCAGGTACCGGACACCCGGCACTCGGGAAAGACGACCGCGGTGACGTAGTCGTACGGGCTTGTGTTGGCGGTTTCATCCGACGCACATTCAAGTTGTTCCACCGGGGCGCTGAAGAACGGGTCCTTGTTCACGGAAATCGTCTTCGACCAACCCGTCAACGATCCGTCGTCGTCATTCAGCACCGTCTGGCGGTCGATGTCCGTCCAGGCGCCGGTGAACATCTGGTCGTTCGCGTTGCAGTAAGCCGCTTTTGCTGCTGTGAAGTCGGTCTTGAACGTCGCGCCGTCGAACAGCGGTTGGGTCACGAAGTGCCGGATCTCGACGTTCTTGAAATAAAGGTTGTCCGAGTGGAACGCCGGCGGATAGTAGAAGCCGTTGGGCTGCTTCCAGCCGATGGCCGCGTTGGGCATGTAGCAGCCCCCCGCATCCTTCGGCAGGCCGAGCAAATTCGCCGCGAACCAGTTCGCCGAGGAGCAGACGCCGCCCGGGCATGTGGGTCCGGGCCGGCCCTTGGTGATGTTGATGTACGCATTGGACGACTGGTACGACGGGCCGTCGTAGATGTTGAACATGCGCTGGTTGACGCCGAAATTGGAGCGCGCGAAGCTGATGCCGTCGGCGGCGCTGACGCAGCGATTGTTTTCGCCCCCCCCGGTTGCGCACTTGAGCGCGCCCGGTTGCGGGTTGAACGGGCTCAAGTGCGAGGTGAACGGCGTGGCAGCGTTACCCGGCGCCGCGGGGTCCTGCGTCTCGCCGATGAACGCCGTGCGATAGACCAGCCCCCAGTGGCCGTAGATGGCATCGGACTCCGTGTAACCCCCGCCGGTGACGATGGAGATGCCGGAGCCGACCACGTCCGAAATGAAACTGTTGGACACCAGGTACCACAGCGGGCGCAGCCACATGACGGCGTAATTCTGCTCGGTCCAGTTGAACGAAGTCGTATATTTGTCGATCACGGTGACGATGCAATTGCTGACATCGTCTTTGATGACGCCGTGGTCATTGATCTTTGCACCGCAGACCCTTGCTGTTCTGCACGATGTATCGGTGGCGTCGCATTTGGTGGGGAAGCGTCCACCGCCCCCGATCTGCGGGTAGTAGGCTTGCGCATCCGCGTACTTGGGCTGATTGCATGCCCAAGGCACATACGGATACGAAGTCGGGTGCGGCAACTTGCCTTCGGGCCAGAGCGGATTCGACTGGTCACACGGCTCGGGCGCCAGCGGATTGGGGACGGCGTCGATGGTGATGTAGTTGGGGAGGTCCTTGCCGACGCCCTGGCAGGCCGGTCCGTTGCCGATGACATTGAACGACATCGCGGCCGACGAGCATCCATTGCCGACGAAACTCTTCACCGGCGTGTAGCCCGCGCGGTCGGCGGCATTGTTTGCTGCGCCCATCTGCAACACGGCATAGCCTTCCCACTGCTGGTCGCGGGAATGACCGCTGACGCCGCCGGGGAGCATCCAGTAGCAGACGCCGCATCCGCTCGCGCCGACCGCCATGTTGCCTTCGAAGCGGTTCCAGGCGTTCATGATCCAGTAGATCGACGGATGGTCGTAGTCCGAATAGAACGGCACGTTTTCGTCCTTGAGTACCGCCGGATTGTTCGGATCGGAGATGCGCTCGTGGGCCAGGATGCCCGGCACGTTGCGCGGGTTGCCGGGATACTTGAGCGCGGCGCGCGCATAGATGCCGATGTTGGAGATCAGGTTGTTGTCGATCTCCGTGCCTTCCTCAAGGTAATAGCCGTGGCCGATCGACTTCCAGCCGACGTTGCGCGCCAGCGTCACGTTGTGCGTGCCGTGGATCGTGTACCAGCGCGTCATCGATTCGTTGACCGACGTGTCCTTGACGAACGTGTGCTTCGGCGCCTTGCGGGCGAGATGGAAGTGGACCGGATAGTGGGCGATGCGCCCGCCTTGGCCCATGTTCTCGAACTCGACCCCCTGCACCTGGAACTTGAGGAGGCCCTGGCGGGCCATGGTGTGCGCACCGAAGTAACTGTCGTCGGGGAGTGGCAACGTGGGGGCAAGGCCATCGGAGACGATGCGGATGCTGCGCGTGAGCAACGCCACCGCGGCGCGGTTTTCCATCTTCGGGGCGGGGAGGCCGAGGCGCGCCGGCACGGTGTTGGGGCCACTTTCCGACAGGTCGAATTCCGTGCCGTTGTGCGTATAGGTCAACGCTTGCTTGAGCTTGATGACTTTGCCGCCGCCCGAGACAGGGACATCGGCGATCTGACGCTTTTCCGAATGACCCGGTACGTAGTCAGTGGTGGATACGACGATCCAGTCGTCTTTGCGCCAATCGACCGGCTGGTCGAGCGTGATCGTGTCGCCGCCGCGGGCGGTGACAGCCAATCGCCGCCAGCTGGTACCGCTACCGGTCTTCGCGACGAGGTCGGGGTCGGTGCCGTCCACGATGCTGCCGTTCTTGCCCAGCAGCAGCAGCGTGCCGCCATACGACACACCGATGACCTTGTAGCCGAAGTAGCCGGGCATCTTGGTGACCGGGTCGAGGCCGCCGTCGTAGGTCAACGGATGGTAGCGATAGAACCAGTCCGGGTCGGTGCCGTTATTCATGTCCACCTTGTTGTGGACGAGCGGCCGCGGCAGCGGGCAATTGGCATGCTGGTCCATCGGATCCGGCGGAATGGCGTCCGGCTGCGAGCACCAGATCTGAAGCGGAACGCCGCAATTCTCCATCTTGCACGGGATGCCGACACCATGCAGCGTGTCCTTGGGACCATTGGGATTCTTGGGATCGACAGGCTGCAGGTCCTCCATTCCGTAGAGATGAATGGTGAGGACCGCACCGGGCTTGGTACCGATGGGCGTGGGCTTCGGATTCCTCCGATCGGTGACGTCGTACCCGGCGACCATCGAGCCACCATTCTCGATCAGGATCGACTTGGCATAGAAGTCGGTCTTCCCGTCCATGAAGATGAGGGTGCCGCCGTCGATGATGTTGACGTTCTTGAAGGTATAGGAACCTTCCGGCACCATGCACTTGACGCTGACCACGAGGTCTTCATTGGTCCCGCCCGCGGGCACCACCGGATTCTTCTTCGTGCACGGCGCGTCTGCCGCTTCCGCAACTTGCGCGGTAATGGCAATTGCCGTGGCAAGGAGCAGGATCGTGGATAGGCGGGTGAGGCAGCTGGGCATGAATTTCTCGCTAGAAATGGACGGCAACGCCGCAGACGCAGCGCTGCAACCGGAAAACGATGCTGTGGAAGGCGCAGTAGCGTACAAAAAACGCGCTGGCCATCGCTCTTACGCCCAACCATGCAGGCTAGCAATGGGCAGACTGTAGGTCAAGCCGCAATGGCTGTAGATTCCATCGTTTGCGATTGCGTTGGCGTGTGCTCGGCGTTGCCGCACGTATCCCTTTCGATTTCGATTGCCGAGTCGCTGACTGTTTAGTAAGCCTTTGAGGGCGACGGCGACGGCGCCGCGCGCATCTTCGCCATCACCTGCTGTGCGCCTGCTGCCATCAGCCGCGCGTCGGAGCTGACGGTGACAAACTGGAAACCCTTGGCGATGCGCTTCAATGCGGCCTCAGGCGTGGCGTTGTGAATGGCGGCGACCACACCATGTGCCTTGGCGCGCGCGAGAATGTGATCGATGGCATCCGCCACCTTGGACTCGACGTCGTCCATCGCGGCCTTGCAGCCCAGCGCCAGCGACAGGTCGGACGGGCCGATGTAGATCGCGTCGAGGCCTTCCACCGACAGAATGGCGTCGAGGTTGTCCAGGCCCCTGGCGGTTTCGATCATCGCGAACGCGACGATCGTGTCGTTGGCGTGTTGCGGATAGTCGGCACCGCCGTACAGCAGCGCGCGCACCGGGCCGAAGCTGCGCGTGCCGCGCGGTGCGTAGTGCGTGTATGCGACCAGATTCTGTGCATCCTCGCGCGTACTGACCATCGGGCAGATCACGCCATACGCGCCGGCGTCGAGCGCCTTCATCAGGATGCCGGGCTCGAGCCACGGTACGCGCACGACCGGCACCGTATCAGTGGTGGAGATCGCCTGCAGCATGCCGACCATCGCCTGGTAGTCCACCACGCCATGTTGCAGGTCGATGGTGAGCGCGTCCCAGCCCTGGTGCGCCATCGTCTCGGCGGAAAAGCCGTTGGGGATGGCCAGCCAGCCGTTGACGGCCGCGCCGCCGGATTTCCAGATCGTGCGCAGGCGGTTTTCTCTCATCCTGATGCTCCTTAGGGTGCGGTGGTCGAACCACCGGCGGGCGGCGACGGCCAAACCGCGCGAATGATCAGCTTTTCCCGGCGGTCCCGTCACGCCGGAGCCTACTCTACCGTATGCGGTAAAGTGATCAACGGCGAGCACTCCCGCCCCATTCCGGTTGAAGGACACGCATGCCATTGCCTGATTCGCCCGGCCGCACGGAGTTGCACCTCCGGCGCATCGAATTCCGCGGCTTTCGTCGTCCCGATGGTCTCTATGACATCGATGGCCACATTGTCGACACGAAGACCACTCCGGTCCGCCTCGATAGCCGGCAGGTCGACTTGCCCGCGGGCGCACCCATCCACGACATGTGGGTGCGGCTGGTCGTGGACGAGGATCTCGTGGTCCACGACATCGTCGCCATCACCGACGCGAGTCCCCATGCGGTCTGCCCGGAGGCGACGGCGGCAATGACCGTGATCGTGGGCCAGCAGATCAAGGCCGGCTGGTCCAACATGGTGAAGTCGAAGCTGGGCGGCGCGAAGGGCTGCACGCATCTGATGGAACTGCTGATTCCGCTCGCCACGGCCGCGTACCAGACGATGGTCGCTGTCCGCAAGCAACGCCCCGATGTCCTCGATGCCACGGGCCGTCCCGTCAAGATCGACAGTTGCTACGCGTACGCCAGCCACCGTGCCGTGGTGATGCAGCGCTGGCCGGCGTTTCATGCCGGTACCGCGAAGCCCGCCGCTGACGGCAGCGGGCGCTGACGCGCGCTGGCGTCCGCGGCGGCATCAAGCCGCGCGCGAATGCGCGCGGATGGACGCCAGCGTCAGGATGCCAACCGGCCGGCTTTCGGCGTCGATGACGGCGAGCGTATCGTCGCCGGATGCAAACATGCGCGCGAGTGCGTCGCGCAGCGTGGCGTCGGCTGCAATCGACTGGGCGGGCAGCGCGTCGGTCAATCCGGTCATGGCGGCGGCCGCCGACATGCGCGCGAGACGCTTCAACGCGCGATCGGTGCCGACGAACTGTTCGGCGAACGCATCGGCAGGTGCCGACAGGATGGCCTCGGGCGCGTCGAACTGAACCAGCCTGCCATCGCGGAGGATGGCGATCCGGTCGCCCATCTTGATCGCCTCGTCGATATCGTGCGTGACAAACACGATCGTCTTCCGCAGGCCGCGCAGGATGCGCAGGAACTCGTCCTGCAGCCGCGCCCGCGTGATCGGATCGATGGCGCCGAACGGCTCGTCCATCAACATGACCGGCGGGTCGGCCGCCAGTGCGCGCGCCACGCCCACGCGCTGCTTCTGGCCGCCCGACAACGCGCGCGGATAGCGGTCGCGGTACAGCGAGGGCTCCATGCCCACGAGCGCGAGCAGCTCGTCCACGCGGGTGGCAATGCGCGCGGCGCTCCATCCCAGCATGCGCGGCACCGTGGCCACGTTGTCGGCGATGGTCCAATGCGGGAACAGTCCGACCTGCTGGATCACGTAGCCGATGCTGCGGCGCAGTTCGACCGGGTCGATGGCCATGACATCGCGTCCACCCACCAAAATGGTGCCGCTGTCGGGCTCGATCATGCGATTGATGATGCGCATCGTCGTGGTCTTGCCGCAACCTGACGGCCCGATCAGCACGCAGACCTCACCCTCCGGAATCGTCAACGACAGGTGATCGACGGCCGGATGCGTGGCGCCGGCAAAGTTCTTGACCAGGTTGCGAATCTCGATCATGCGGCTTTGAGTCCCCGGGGCGTGAGCGCGCGCTGGATCCGGCCGAACAACTGGTCGGTGCCAAGTGACAGCAGCGTGGCCGGAATGGCGCCTACCAGCAACTGCGGCATCGCCATCATCGCAATGCCGGCGGTGATGAAATCGCCGAGGCCGCCGCCGCCGATGTAGGCCGCCAGCACGGCGCCGGACACGACCTGGACGGCGGCCGTGCGGATGCCGGCAAAGATCACCGGCACGGCCAGCGGAATCTCGACGCTGGCGATGATCTGCCGCCGCTGCATGCCCATGCCTTTCGCGGCGTCCACGATGTCGGGATCCACCTGCCGGACTGCGGTGTAGGTATTGAGCAGGATGGGCGGCAACGCGAGCAGCGTCAAGGCGAAGGCCGAGGGCAGGAAGCCGGTGCCCAGCACGGGCATCACCAGCGCCAGGACCGCGAGCGAAGGCAGCGTGCGGCCGATGTTGGCGGTGGTGATCGCGACCTGTGCGGCGCGCTTGTGGCCGGAGAGCCAGACGCCGATGGGCACGGCGATGGCGATCGCGCAGGCAAGCGCCACCGCGGACAGCGCGATGTGCGTGAACAGTGCGTCCCGGAATCGCGCGGGATGCTCGACGATGAACTGCCAGGCCTCGATGAGCAGCATCAGATCGGGTCAGGCGGCGCGATGGCGCAGCCAGCCTTCCAGGCGCGCGAGGCTTAAGTCCGCGGCCACCGACAGCGCGCACGCGGTCAATGCGCCGACCCAGATCTTGGCGGCGTGATCGTTGCTGATGCCGTTGAAGATCAGCGTGCCGAGGCCGCCGGCGTTCACATAGGCGGCCACCACGGCCACGCTGATCACCGTCACCGTGGCGATGCGCAGACCCGCGACGATCACGGGCAGCGCGAGCGGCACCTCGATCCGGGCCAGGATCTCCGCGGCATTCATGCCCATCCCGCGCGCCGCGTCGGTGATGTCCTCGGGGACCTCGCGGATGCCGATGGCGACATTGCGGATCAGGATCATCAGCGAGAACGACACCATGCAGATGATCGCATTGGTCCGGCCCAGGCCGACCACGGGAATCAGCATCGCGAGGAAAGCCAGCGTGGGCACCGTGTACAGGAGGCCACTCAAGCCGATGGCCCAGCGATAGACGCGCTCGCTGCGCGCCGCCCACACACCGATGACGAGCGACAGCACGAACGCGATGGCCAGCGACGTGAATGCAATGACGATGTGCTCGCCCAGCGCGACCAGCACCTGCTCCCAGTTGTTCAGCAGCCACTTCACGCGGTGCGGGCCAGCAGATCGACCACGCCGATGCGGTCGTCGGCGATCAGCGCGGCGAGGGCCTCGACGTCCGGGCCCAACGGCCGGTCGCCGTCGAGCATCGCCACCTGCTGGCGCACGGCCGCGTACGCGGCGGCCGCGCCGCGACCAAGCGTGGTCACGTCAAGCGGGCGCAGGTCGACGGCTTGCGCGGCCGTCAGCAGTTCGATCGCCGCCAGATAGCGTAGCGTGGGAACCATGGCAGCAGTCTTGGCCACGACGTTGGCCGCCATCGGCGCGTGATCTTCCACCGCTTCGGAGACGGGCAGGCCATCGAGCGACGCCGGATTGGCGAGATGGCGCAGTTCGTTGTACAGCGACGTCAATGTCTTCTGAATCGTGGCGAAGCCCGAATGCTCCGGGCCGTGCCGCGTAAGTTGCAGCGGCAATCCGGACAGCGCGGGCGAGTAGAGCCGTTGACAGCGTTGCACGCACAGCATGGCCACGTGCGCCAGTGCGATGCCCAGCGCGTCGAAGGCGATGGCCAGGCCGGGGATGTGGAAATTGCCGTTCGAGAGCATCTCGCCGGTGGCGGCCAGCACCAGCGGACTTTCCGCCGCGCTGTTCAACTCCAGTTCGACGTCGTCGCGCGCCTGCCACAGCGCGGCCAGCGCGGCGCCATGCACCTGCGTGACACAGCGCAGTGACACCGGATCCTGCACGCGCCGCGCGGCGCCGGGCTGCCACAGCGCGCTGCCGGCGAGCAGCGTGGACAGACGCGTGGCAATGGCCTGCTGGCCGCGGGCCGGCCGCGCGGCCTGCACGCGCGCATCGAGCGGACTCAGATGGGCGCGGAATCCTTCCAGCGACAACGCCGCGGCGACATTCAGCGCATCGAGAACGGCGCTGCAATCGTGGAGCACGAGTGCCGCATGACCCACCGTCGCCGCATTGGCACTGATCAGCGCCAGGCCGTCCTTGCCGCTCAACGCCACGGGCGCGAGACCTGCGCGCGCCATCGCGTCGGCCCCGGGCGCGATCCTGCCGTGGTATTCCGCCTCGCCCAACCCGAGCAGCGGCAGAGCGAGATGCGACAACGGCGCGAGGTCGGCGACACCGATCGATCCCCGGCTGGGCACCCGCGGATGCACGCCGGCGTTGAGCATCGCCAGCAGCAGGTCGAGCACGCCGGGTGAGACGCCCGAGCCACCGACCGCCATGCCGGCGGCCCGCGCCAGCATCATCGCGCGCACCACGTCCACGGGAAAGGATGGACCCACACCGACGGCGCGCGCCTGCACGGCGCGTTGTTGATAGGCGGCACGCTCCGCCGGCGCAACCGCGCGGCCGGTATTGGCGCCCAGCGCCGTATTCAGGCCGTAGATCGGGGCTGCGGCATCCGCCAGCCGCTCAACCACGGCGCGCGCCGCGCTCACGCGCGTACGCGCTTCGTCGGCCAGCTGGACGGACCGCGACGCCCTGGCCACGGCAACGACCGCAGCGATCGTGAGATCCGCGCCGGTCAGGATGATCGCGGGGCCCGTCATGCCGATGCTCGCTGCGGGCCGCGCGGGCGGGGGCGCAATGTCAGCGGACGACGCCCTTGGCTTTGAGGAAGGCGCGCGCAACGTCCTTGGGCTCTTCCTTGTCGGCATCGACCTTGAAGTTCATCTCGGCCATGTTCGTTTCATTGAGCATGGCGCTGACGTTGTTCAGGACCTCGGCGATCTTCGGGTTGGCGTCCAGCGCATCCTTGCGCACCACGGGTGCCAGGTAGTAGGGCGGCCAGAGGTTCTTGTCATCCTTCAGGCGTTTCAACTTGAGCGACGCGATCATGCCGTCGGTGGCGTAGCCGTTGACGACATCGACCTGCTTGTTGGCGATGGCCTGGTAGCGCAGCCCGATGGCCATCTGCAGGTCTTCCTTGAATTCGATGCCGTACTTGGTCTTGAGTCCTGGCAGGCCGTCGGCGCGGTCACGAAACTCGGGGCCGGCGCCGAGTTTAAGGTCCTTGGACACGCGGGCCAGGTCGCTCAGCGTTTCGAGCTTGTACTGCGCTGCCGTCTCGGGGCGCACCACCATGTTGTACGTATTATTGAGCGGTGCCTCGTTCAGCACGACGAAGCCCTTCGTCGCGTACTCGGCCTTGACCTTGTCGTAGACGGCCTTCTGGTCGGTCATGATCGGGGACTTGAGCACGGCCAGCAGCATCGTGCCCGTGTATTCGGGGTAGAGGTCGATCTGCTTTTCTTCCAGCGCCTTGTGCGCGATCAGCGTGCCGCCGAGATTCAACTTGCGTTCCACCTTGATGCCCGCAGCCTCGAGCGCCTGGGCATAGATTTCAGCGACGACGAATTGTTCGGTGAAGTTCTTCGAACCCACCCGAACCTGCCCGTAGGCCTGGGTCGAGACGAGGAGGATCGCGGCGAGCGATACGACGAGCAGGCGGAAAGGGCGCTGGAATGGCATGGAAACTCCCGGAAGGTGACGGCGCCGCAGCGTCGCGCCAGTGAATGTCGATTCTTGCCCGAGACCGCCGTGGTGTCAATTGCAGGCGGCGCGCTGTACAGGGGTCATTGCAGTTGCGGATAGCCTGCCGCGTCGGCCATCGCGGCCTGCGCCTGCAGCGTATCGTAGGCTTCCGGCGCGACGTGCGAGAAGCGGTGCAGCGCCAGCACCTGCCGGACCGCGGCGAGCTCGGTGGCACCGCCAACGTCGCGGAAGGCGCTGCGCAGCCGCGTGACCTCCATGGCCGGCAGGCCCACCGCCGCAACCAGGGGCGGAATGGGCGTGGGCGCGGTGCCCGCAACCACGCGCAGTTGCGCAGCTGTCGCCGGTTCGGTGCCACGCAGCAGCGCATGTACATAACTGTCGAGCGGGCCGACATCGGCTTCGCCCGCCAGTACGGCCTCGATCACCCGGCGCGGCGTGACCAGCGGACCCACGGTGGAAGCGTAAAGGGACTTGCCGTGCGCAAGGCCGGCCAGATGCCGCCGCGGCGCCTGATAGCCCGATTGCGAGTCCAGCGTGGTGTAGGCGATGCGGTGACCGAACGTGTCCTCCAGGTGCTCGAACGGCGCATCCGCGCGAACGATGAAGTCGGTCCAATAGACGGGCCGATCGTCGAAATCGGGCGCGGCAGGCACGGGTGCTGCCAGCAGGACGGGACGGGGA
>JANMCS010000238.1:0-5753 GCA_031361405.1 Betaproteobacteria bacterium | reverse complement strand
CCCTGGAGCACCCCGAGCATGGGGAGGTAGATCGGCACAATGAGCACCACGGGCAAGAGCCACCCGCCGAGGATCATTCCCTCGACCCAGTGGAAGGAATACGAGGAGAAAGGATTGACGTCGACACTCTTGTGATGCACGGCGTGCACGTGGCGAAAGAATCGGGGGTGGTGCAGGAGGCGGTGCCAGAAATAGAACCATGCGTCGTTGAGCGCGATGAGCGCGATGAAGGTGGCGACGATCATGGGCCAACCCATCGTGGAGGGATCGGTGGTGAGCCGGGTGTGGCCGCTGGCATGGAGGAGCGAGATGGCCACCGCCATGCCGGTGCCGATCAGCAGCACCACCAGCGTGTGCCTGATCTCGAAGGCGAGCTGCTTGCCGTTGACGCGCTTTCTGGGCTGGATGCGGGCACCGCGGAATCGCTGCGCGCCCCACTTCCACAATACGACGAACAGCAGTCCCACGATGGCGAAGTAGGCCACGGCCTGGCCGGCGAATCCGTGCACGAACATGACCAGCGGGTGGGTTACTTCGATCATCAGTGGGGTCCTGGCACGCGACGTTGCCGCTTTGCAACTAAGAGTTGCTTTGAAGGCTACACGGCAGTTCACCAAATTGCAACTTGAAGTTGCTTTGTGGTCGCGGCTGCGATACCCTCGGTGTGATGGCCGCCATCGCTCGTCGCAGGACCGCAACGCCACAGCCCCGTGGGGAGGCGTTCGTGCGGACCGTGCTCGGGGTCACGTTGGCGCAAGTCGCCGAGGTGGGGTTCGAGCGCCTTTCCATCCCGGAGGTCGCCTTGCTCGCGGGCGCGAACAAGACGAGCATCTACCGGCGCTGGCCCGGCAAGTCAGAACTCGTGCGCGACGCGTTGGGGGCGGCGATGAGCCACGCGGATAACCCCCCCGACACCGGCGAACTGCGGGGCGATCTTGTCGGGCTCGCCCGCGCCGTCGCCGCGTTCACGCAGTCGCCCGTGGGGACGGCGGTCGTTCGCATCCTGCTCGCCGAGGGGGGGAACCCGGAAGTCCGTGCGCTCGCGCATGCGGCCTACGGTGAGGCCGGCCGCCGTGGGCCCGGCGTCGTGCTCGCGCGGGCGGTGAAGCGCGGCGAGTTGCGGGGAGACTTGGAACCTTCGCTCGTGCTGTTCACGATCGCGGGCGCGATCGTGCATCGGGTGTTCGTCGAGCAGCGGCGAGCGACCAATGCGTTCCTCGAGCAGGTCGTGGATCTGGTGCTGTTCGGCGCCGCCGTCAAGCGGCGAACGACGACGCGGTGAAGACAGTCCCGGTAGCGCCGGCCCAACGAAAAATAGTGTTGCGAGATCGCGGCGCGACCCAATGCAGCATCGCCTCCGCTCGCGCGCTCACAGCCTCGGTGGGTTGTTGAGGATTTCGTCATAGTGCGGATCGTCCTTGAGCAGCAGCCGCACGGGTTCGGGATCGCCAAGAATGTCCACTGCTCCGCCGAACGGCACGCGAAGCAGACGCGCGACTTCCGCGTATCCCTCCTCGCTGCGTGCGGCGCGCACGAGGATGATGCTCCGCGTGAACGATACCGGGGGGCCATTGATTGCATCCCGCGCTTCCGGGAACCTTCGCCGCGCCTCCTCGATCGTGGCGAGCGCAGCCGCGTGCTTGCCCAGCATCGACTGGACTGTGGCCAGCGCCCGCATGAATTCGTCGTTCGCTGCGCGTCCCGGGTCCTTCTTGACGATCGCCAGCGCATGGGTCTCGGCGTCGCGGAAGCTTTGCTCGGCACGTCGCGTGTCGCCGGCCGCGCGGTACAGGAATCCCAATGCCTGGCCGCGCGCCAGCGGGTCCTTGCCTGGCGTCGATGCAAGCAGACGCGCCGCCTCCAGGTACCGCCCCTCCGCCCGCGCAATTTCGTACTCGATCGTGGCGCGCGCCGGCGGGTCGAGGAGAGTGCCGTGTTCGCGCAGCGCCGTGCGTAGCGGCTCGATGCTGTGCTTGATGGTGCCTTCGAGCCGTGCCCGCGCGAAGAACAAAGCGGGACTGTCCGGAAACCGCCTGGCATATAGCCGGGTCTGCTCGACCGCTTCGGGATAGCGGCGGAGTCCGATCAGCGTCACGATCGGCCCGCCGGAGTAGGCGTCGTTCAACGGATCAAGCTCCCAGGCACGCGCCAGATGACCGAGCGCGTCCTCCATCTGGCCCTGACGACGCATTACGTACCCCAATGCTGCGTTGGCCTCCGCAGAATTTGGACGCAATTGTGCGACGGCGGCAAGCTCGCTCAGGGCCAGGTCCATGCGCTCGGTGACGTAGAGCGAGTACAGTCCGCGCGCGAGGTGCGCCTCCGGCAACTTCGGATCAATCGTCAGCGCACGTTCCAGCGCCTGTTTGGCCGCCGCGCCGTCCTCCGGGCGCCGGTGGGCAAAGTACGACCACGTGTTGGCCATCGACAGCAGCGCGAGCGCATCGGCGTAGTTCGCATCGAAACGCAGTGCCTCGCCGAGGAGGCGCTTCGCCTCGACTACGCCCGGCCCGTCGCCAGGCACCGGTCGGCGGTACAGCGCGACCGCGCGCAGATATCGATCGTAGGCATCGCCACTATTGGTCGCGACACGCGTGAGCTCGCCATTTTCGTGTTGGCTGAGCGTGGCGGCCAGCGCGACGGAGACCTGCCGCGCCACTGTGCTCTGGAGGTCCAGGATCTGCGCCACGTCGCGGTCGTAGTTGGTGGCGAAGAGGTGACGGTCGCTGCCCGCGTCGATCAACTGCACGGTGAGACGCATGGTATTTCCGACGCGCCGGATCGAGCCTTCGAGGATGGTGCCGGCCCCCAAGCGCTGTCCGATCTCGCGCACGTTATTTGCCTTGCCCCGGTACTCCATCACCGAGGTGCGCGAGATGACCTTGAGATCGCGCAGGCGGGCCAACGCATTCAGGATCTCTTCCTGCAGCCCGTCGGCGAGATACGCGTCCTCGGAACGGCCGGTCAAATTCTCGAACGGAAGCACGGCCACCGATTTCGGATCCAGCGCGGGTGGCTGCACCTTGGGACTCGAGATCGTCGTCGCCGCGGCCTTCGGCGCCGGTACCTCGGTCGCGCCCCGGTCCTGCGCCAGCCACAGCATCGCCGCGACCACCGCGACGAGGCCTGTGGTGCCGAGCACGGCGATCGCCGGCAGCCGCCACTCCGCTGGCACGACGCGCTTCCAGCGCCCGGTAACCGATGGCACGTGTGCTCCGGGATCAAGCACCACCAGGTAGGCCTCGACCGGACGGGCGATGTTCTTGACCTGCTGCGCGCCGAGCGCCTTGAACGTGACGCTCAATTTATCCCGCACCTGATCGCGCACGACGCCGCTGACACAGATTCCACCGGGATTGGCCAGCGCTTCCAGCCGCGCCGCGACATTGATGCCATCGCCAAAGATGTCGTCACCATCAATGATGATGTCGCCGACATTGATGCCGATGCGGAAGTCGAGTCGCTGGTCCGGGGCAATATCGGCATTGCGCTCGGCCATGCCCCGTTGCACGTCGACTGCGCAACGCACCGCATCGACGACGCTCGAGAATTCCAGCAACAATCCGTCGCCGGTTCCTTTGACGATGCGCCCGAAATGTTCCGCGATCTTGGGGTCGATCAGCTCCCGCCGGTGGGCTTTGAGCACGGCCAGCGTGCCACTTTCGTCCAACCCCATGAGACGCGAGTAGCCGACCACGTCGAGGAGGACGATTGCCGCAAGTCGTCGATGATCACGTGCCAAGCGCGTCTCCCCTGATCATCGTGTCCCAGAGGACGGAATCAAGCAGGCTGCGATGGCGCAATGTACCACCGAGATTGCTCGCGACCACCTCCCCGCGGCGCGAATGCCGGGCAGGCATGCGTTGCCGCTGACTTGTCCCGGGCAGCGTGTGTCGTGGTACCGAATTTCCTGTTCCAGCAATGTTCGGCCCACTTGGTGCCACCTGTTTATTTCCATCGCATCAGGGTCTAATCCTGTCATGGATCAACGCCCGTCACCGTCACCGTGCACCATTGTCCTGATTGGACTTGTCGCCCTGGCCATCGCCATGGGCATCGGCCGCTTCGCGTTCACGCCGTTGATGCCGCTCATGCTGCGCGATGGAACGCTCGATGCCGCCACCGGAACGGAATGGGCTGCGGCCAACTACATCGGCTATCTGGTGGGCGCCCTGACGGCATCGTGGTTTGGAGGTAATCCAACGTTTGGACTGCGCCTGGGGCTGGTTGGAGTAGCGCTGACGACACTGGGCATGGTCCTGGGCAACGCGTCGTTGCCATGGGTTGGCGCCGCGCTGCGCGGCAGCGCGGGCGTGTTCAGCGCCTGGGTTCTTGTCTGCGCCAGCAGCTGGTGCTTGCCTGCACTGGCCCGGAGCAATTCAACAGCGTTGAGTGGCTGGATTTACACGGGCGTTGGCGTAGGCATCGCTGTGACCGGCATCCTGACCTGGCTGGGCGGCGTCCAATCGGCGCAGAACCTTTGGATCGAACTCGGCGTAGTGGCAGTCGCGGGTACTGCCTATGTCGTGCACGGTCTTCGCGCGCAGCCTGTCGCCACCCACCCAACGACGGCTGGCGCCGCAAAGGGTGCGCCCGAGATACACAGGAAGAATGGCAATGTCGGGTTGGTGCTTTGCTATGGCGCGTGCGGATTTGGCTACATTGTTCCCGCCACCTTCCTGCCGACGATGGCCAGGCAACTGGTATCCGATCCGCTCGTATTCGGTTTGACCTGGCCGATTTTTGGCATCGCATCGGCGTTGAGTGTTGCCGCCGTGTCACGTTGGCTGTCCGGGTGGCCACGCCGAAGGCTTTGGTCGGTGGCGCAGGCAGTGATGGCGCTGGGAACCTTGCTGCCACTGCTGCAGCAATCCCTGTGGGTCCTGGTCGCTTCAGCAGTCTTGGTAGGTGGAACGTTCATGGTGGCCACCATGGCGGGACTGCAGCTGGCGCGGGAGCGCATGCCCGCGAATCCTGCGCCGTTGCTGGTGCGCATGACGGCCGGTTTCGCCGCAGGTCAAATCGCCGGTCCGCTGCTGGTCCGCTTGCTCGGGAGCGGAGAATTGGCCGGATGGGATGCATTGCGCTGGGCGAACGCAGCTGCGACCTTGTTGCTGGCAGGTACTTCAATCTGGCTGTGGCGCGGTCGCCGTGCCTGAACATCGACACATGGTTGGCGCGGGAGCGGGCGCAGGCCATGAGGACGTGTGCCAGGGGCGCAAGTCCCTGCATGCGCCGGGTTTATTGTCCTGCGTTCCGCGACCATCGTTGACTCCTGACTGCGGTGGCATCTCAATGGAGCGTTGACATGGTGAAGCCAGCCAAGAACACGATTTGCCTTTGGTACGATCGCGACGCCGAAGACGCGGCGCGGTTTTACGCCAAGACGTTTCCCGATTCGTCCGTCGGCGCGGTGTACCACGCCCCGGGCGATTTTCCGTCGGGGAAGCAAGGCGACGTGTTGACCGTGGAGTTCAACGTGATGGGCATTCCGTGCCTCGGGCTCAACGGCGGACCTGCATTCAAGCCCACCATCGCGTTTTCGTTTCAGGTCGCCACCGTCGACCAGGCCGAGACGGATCGGTACTGGAACGCGATTGTCGGCAACGGCGGCGAAGAGAACGCGTGCGGCTGGTGCAAGGACAAATGGGGATTGTCGTGGCAGATCACGCCGATTGCCCTGACACAGGCGATCACCGATTCCGATCCTGCGGCTGCCAAGCGCGCCTTCGACGCGATGATGCGGATGACCA
>JANMCS010000202.1:0-8813 GCA_031361405.1 Betaproteobacteria bacterium | reverse complement strand
GCGCAAGTTCCACGTTCCCGGCGCCGCGCCCATCGTGCTGTCCGATACGGTGGGCTTCATCCGCGACCTGCCGCACGACCTCGTGGCCGCGTTTCGTTCGACGCTGTCCGAAGCCGCCGATGCCGATCTCATCCTGCACGTGATCGACGGCTCGGTCGAGCACCGCGATGAACAGGTCGAGGCGGTCGACAAGGTGCTCGAGAACATCGGCGCGGCCGCCGTGCCGCGGCTGCGGGTGTTGAACAAGATCGACGTCCATGGCGCGTCGCCGGGGGTGGAGCGCGACGGCTGTGGTAACATTTCGACCGTTCGTTTGAGCGCCTCGACCGGGGCCGGTTGCGCCGATTTGAGCGCCGCTCTGGCCGAGCGATTCCCTGCTTCCGGACCGTCCACGGAGCGCGACGAGGCCGAGCCTCGACAAGACCTCCACGACATCGAAGCGCCGCCGCATTCGGCTTGACCCCCGGCGCTGCCGCCCCCACCTACCAACAGTTCTAACTTTTCGGTCCTTCATGTCGCTCAACGATCCCCAATGGGGCAAGCGCGGGAACAGCGGCGGTCCGCCCGATCTCGACGAGATCTGGCGCAACTTCAGCCGCCGTGCCAACGAGATATTCGGCCGCAAGGGCGGCAATGGCGACGATGGCGGCAACCATGGCGGCCCCCCCCGCCGTGGCCTTGCCATTGGTGGCGTTGGCCTGCTGCTGGCGCTGGCGCTGCTGGTGTGGCTCGCCAGCGGCTTCTACATCGTCGACGAAGGCCGCCGCGGCGTTGTCACGCGCTTCGGCAAGTACATGGAAACCACGCAGCCCGGCCCGCGCTGGCATCTGCCGTTCCCGGTGGAGGCCGTCGAGCTGGTCGACTTCTCACAGGTCAAAACCATCGAGATCGGCTACCGCAACTCGACGCAGAACAAGAACGCCAAGGAAGCGACGATGCTGACGGAGGATGAGAACATCATCGACATCCAGTTCGCCGTCCAATACAACCTCAACAGCGCCGAGGCCTACGTCTTCAACAACCGCAAGCCCGACGAGATGGTCAAGTTCGTCGCCGAGTCCGCCATTCGCGAGGTCGTCGGCAAGGCCAAGATGGACTTTGCGCTGTACGAAGGCCGCGAGCAGATCGCCGAGCAGACACGCGAACTCATGCAGAAATCGATGGACCGCTACAAGACCGGCGTGTTCGTGCAGAAAGTCACGCTGCAAAGCGTGCAGCCGCCCGACAAGGTGCAGGCCGCCTTTGACGACGCGGTCAAGGCCGCGCAAGACCGGGTGCGCCTCGTCAACGAGGGCCAGGCCTATGCGAACGACGTGGTCCCGCGGGCGCGCGGCATGGCGTCGCGGCTCATGGAAGAGGCCAATGGCTACAACACCGAAGTCGTGCAGCGCTCCGAAGGCGATGCCTCGCGTTTCCGCTCGATCCTCGCCGAATACGCGAAGGCGCCGGGCGTCACGCGTGATCGCCTCTATCTCGACATGATGCAGTCGGTCCTGGGCGCGTCGAGCAAGGTGTTGATCGACCAGAAGGCCGGCAACAACCTCCTCTACCTGCCGCTCGACAAGCTGGTCCAGCAAAGCGCGGCCGCGGCCATCGCGGCGCCGGACGTGACCCCGTCGACGCCGCGTGCCACGCCGGCTCCCGAGCCGGCCCCCGCGCCCGATGCCTCCCGCTCGCGCGACGGTCTGCGCACCCGCGAACGCTGATCCTTCGGACCCCGCCATGAAATTCACGATCCCTATCCTGGCCCTGCTGGTCGCGGTGCTGCTGGTCATCTCCCAATCGATATACACCGTCGATCAGACCAAGTACGCGATCAAGTTCCAGTTGGGCGAAATTGTCGAGACCAAATCCGACCCGGGACTTTATTTCAAGGTCCCGTTGCTGCAAAACGTGCGGTTCTATGAAAAGCGCAACCTCACGCTCGAGAATGCGGACGTTGATCGCGTGGTCACGTCGGAAAAGACCCCGCTCGAAGTCGACTTCATCGTGTTGTGGCGCATCAACGACGTCAAGCAGTATTACATCGCCGTGCAGGGCGACGAGGAAGCCGCGCGCCGCCGCCTGTCGCAGACCGTGCGCTCGAATCTTGCCGAGGAGTTCAACAAGATGACGATGCACGACGCGATCTCCACGGGGCGCGAGCGCATCACCAATGAAACACGGCTGAAGGCGGCGCAGGACGCGAAGAACATCGGGGTCGAGGTCGTCGACGTGCGGCTGCGTCGCCTGGCCCTGCCCGGCGACGTCACCGGCCCGGTGTATGCGCGGATGGAATCCGAGCGGCGGCGTGTGGCCAACGAGCTGCGCTCGCTGGGCGGCGCCGAATCCGAGCGCATCCGCGCCGACGCCGACCGCCAACGCCAGGTCATTCTTGCCGACGCGTACCGACAGGCGCAGAAGATCAAGGGTGAAGGCGACGCCAAAGCCTCGGCCGTCTACGCTTCCGCCTATGGTCAGAATCCCGAGTTCTATTCGTTCTACCGCAGTCTCGAGGCGTACAAGTCAACGTTTCGCGGCCGCAACGACATGATGGTCCTCGATCCCAGTTCCGAGTTCTTCCGGTATTTCAAGCAGTCCGGGTCGGCAGGTCGCGGCGCGGGCGCGCCCGCGAAGTAAGGCGCGGCGCGCCGGCAGGTCTCGTGGACACGTGGTGGATTGCCTTGGCCATGCTGCTGATCCTCGAGGGCATCCTGCCACTGCTGGCACCGCGCGTGTGGCGTGAAACCTTTCGTCGTCTGGTCGAATTTTCCGACGGCCAACTTCGCTTCATTGGCCTCGCGTCGATCGTGATCGGCGGCGTGGCGATTGCCTTCTACTATGCGTAAATGGCTGCTGCCTGAAGCGATCGAGGATGTGCTCCCCGCCGAGGCCGCCCGCCTCGAAGGGCTGCGCCGGGCCCTGCTCGATCACGTGCGCGCACGCGGCTATCGCCTGGTGCAGCCGCCGCTGGTCGAATTCCTGGAATCGTTGCTCACCGGCACCGGGCGCGATCTCGACCTCCTCACCTTCAAGACCGTCGATCCGCTGTCGGGACGCATGCTGGGCCTGCGCGCCGATACCACGCCGCAGGTGGCGCGCATCGACGCGCATGTCCTGAACGAGGCGGGCATCACGCGCCTCTGCTATGCCGGCAGCGTCGTGCGCACCGCGGTCACCGGGCCCGGCGACACGCGCGAAGCGCTGCAGCTGGGGGCCGAACTCTATGGTCATGCGGGCATTGCCGCCGACATCGAAGTGATGGGCTTGCTGCTCTCGGTGCTGGACCAAGCCGGCATCGGCACACTGCATCTCGATCTCGGCCACGTCGGCGTGTATGGCGCGCTCGCGCGCGCCGCGGGTTTGTCCGGCAGCGGCGAAGGCGACGACGCCGAACTCTTCGCCGCGCTGCGCGACAAGGACGCGCCGTCGGTGCACGAACTGACCGCCGCGCTGCCCGAATCCCCGCGCGTCGCGCTGCGCGCGCTCGCCACGCTCTACGGTCCCGCTGCGCCCACGCTGGCCGCGGCACGTGCCACCTTGCCGGCGCTGCCCGAAGTCACCGCGGCGCTCGACGCGGTGGCCGTGCTGGCGGCCGCGGCGCAGCTAGCCGCCATCCACATCGACCTCGCCGACCTGCGCGGCTATCACTATTACAATGGGGCCACGTTTTCGGTCTTCGCCGAACGCGGGAGTGGCGTGGTGGTGGATTGCGGACGGGGCGGACGCTACGATGGTGTCGGGCGCGCCTTCGGCCGCGGGCGCCCGGCCACCGGATTTTCGCTGGACCTGCGGCGGCTCGCCGAACTCGCGCCAACCGATGCTGCCAGGGGCATCATCACCGCGCCATGCAGCGATGATCCGGCACTGGTGCGCGCGATCGCCCAACTGCGAGAAGGCGGCGAGGCCGTCGTGATCGCACTGCCGGACGAATCCGCAACACATGGCCGGCGCCTCGAGCGACGCGGCAACGAATGGCATCTGGTGGAGCAGTGAACGCTATGGGCAAGAACGTCGTCGTCATCGGCACCCAATGGGGCGATGAAGGCAAAGGCAAGATCGTCGACTGGCTCGCGGAAAGTGCGACCGGTGTCGTCCGCTTCCAGGGGGGCCACAACGCGGGCCACACGCTGTGGATCGGCGGCAAGAAAACCGTGCTGCGCCTGATTCCGTCCGGCGCCCTGCATCCTGGCGTCGGGATCTTCATCGGCAATGGCGTGGTGCTGTCACCTTCGGCACTGCTGCAGGAGATCGGCGAACTGGAAAGCGCTGGGGTGGAAATCCGGTCGCGTCTCAAGATCTCGCCGGCATGCCCGCTGGTGCTGCCCATTCACGTGGCACTCGACCAGGCGCGCGAAGCGGCCATGGGCGAGACCAGGATCGGCACCACCGGCCGCGGCATCGGCCCGGCGTATGAAGACAAGATCGCGCGCCGCGCGCTGCGCGTGCAGGACCTGCTCGATCCGGCACGCTTTGCCGCCAAACTTGAGGCGCTCCTCGACCTGCACAATTTCACGCTCGTGCACTACTACAAACGCGATCCGGTACCGTTTGCGGCCACGCGCGATGCGACACTTGAACTGGCCGCCGCGCTGGCGCCGATGGTGGCCGACGTCGCCGCGCTGCTCCACGACGCGCGCGACCGCGGTGACTCGCTGCTGTTCGAAGGCGCGCAAGGCGCGCTGCTCGATATCGATCACGGCACGTATCCGTATGTGACCAGCTCCAATTGCCTCGCCGGCGCCGCCGCGCCCGGCAGCGGCATCGGCCCGCAGATGCTCGACTATGTGCTGGGCATCGTGAAGGCCTACACCACGCGCGTGGGTACCGGCCCCTTCCCCACCGAATTGATGGACGACATCGGCGCCGGCCTCGCCAAGCGCGGCAAGGAATTCGGCTCGGTTACCGGGCGACCGCGCCGCTGCGGCTGGCTCGATCTCGCCGCGCTCAAGCGCTCGGTCGAATTGAACGGCGTGGACGGCCTGTGCATCACCAAGCTCGACGTTCTCGACGGCATGACGGAGATCAAGCTGGGCACGTCGTACATCAAGGACGGCCAGCCGCTCACGCGCATCCCCACGGGTGCTGAAGCGGTCGCGGGCTGCATCCCGGTCTACGAGACGTTGCCCGGCTGGCAGGAGTCCACCGTGGGCGTGCAAACGTTCGACGCGCTGCCCGCCAATGCGCGCGCCTATCTGCGCCGCATCGAGACGCTTGCGGGCGTACCCATTGCCATGGTGTCCACCGGTCCGGATCGCGACGAAACCATCCTGGTCCACCATCCGTTCAGCTGAACAACAACGCGCGCTGCAGGGAATCAACAATGAGCCTGAAAGTCAGCTGGGACGAATACAACGCACTCGTCGAACGCCTGGCGCTGATCGTGCACGAGGCCGATTTCAAGTTCAACCAGATCATCTGCATCGCGCGCGGCGGCATGCGCGTGGGCGACGTTCTGTCGCGAATCTACGAGCATCCGCTGGCCATCCTGTCCACGCATTCGTACTCGTCGGAAGGCGGCACGATCCGCGGCGAGCTGGTGATCGCCGAGCACATGACGATGACCAAGCCGCGCCTGGGCGATCGCGTGCTTCTGGTCGACGACATGGTGGATTCCGGACACACGCTCGAAGCCGTGTACAAGGAGTTGCCCCATCGCTTCCCGCATATCACGGCGCTGAAGACGGCGGTGCTGTGGTGGAAGGCCTGCTCGGTGTTCAAGCCCGATTTTTTCGTCGAGTACCTGCCCGACAATCCGTGGATCCATCAGCCCTTCGAGATCTACGACAACATGCAGCCGGAAGGTCTCAAGGCGCGGATGGCGCGCTGAGCGAAGGCAACTCGGCGCCGCGTCGTCAACGCAGCATGGCGCGCAAGCAAAAGGCCCGGATGATCCGGGCCTTTTGCATTCAGTTTGGATGCTGATGCCGACGCACCAGTGCCGGCTTCGCGCCAGGTGACGGCGCAGGCCGAGCCGCCTACCTCCTGGCCGCTTTTTTCCTGGCTGGCGTTTTCTTCGCTGGCGTTTTCTTCGCGACGGTTTTCTTGACGGCCGTCTTGGCAGCCGGTTTCTTCGCGGTCCCTTTCTTGGCCGCAGGCTTCTTCACCGCCGCTTTCTTGGCCGCGGACCTCTTCGCCGCTGCCTTCTTTGCCGCCGGTTTGGCTTTCGCCGGCGCCTTCGTTTTGCTGACCACGCGCTTGACCTTGCCGGCCACCTTCTTCGCATCGGCCTGCACCGCCCTGGTTGCAGCCTTCGCCTTCTTCTCAGCCGTGCCGAACGCGCGCTTGGCCGCGACTTTTTCCTTGTCGACCGTGCGTTTGACCTTGCCCACCGCCGACTTCACGTCAGCCTTGGCTGCACGCGCCTTCTTGCTCACCGCGCGCGACGCCTTGCCCAGTACCTTCTTCGCGTCGGCCTGCGCCGATTTGGCCTTGCGCTGCACGGTCGCCTTGGCCGCCGATGCCGACTTCACCATCGTCGTCGTCGCGCTCTCGACCTTGCGCTTCGTATCGGCTGCCACGACCTTGGCTTCCTTGGCTATCGAGGCGCCCATCTCCTGCGCCTTGTCCTTGGCTGCCTCCAAGGCCGAGCCGATCTTGTTCAGCAGTCCTTTTTCGTCACTCATTGCACGGGTCTCCTGTCGGGTCGAATCGTTCGCGATTCGCGGGCACCGGTTGGCTCGAGCCGACCGGCAACGGGCGTCGCGCATTGGGGTAACTCAATGTGCAGCATAGCAAGGATTTTCGCCGGAGAAACCATTCCCGTGCTTGAGTGGTCAGGACGGTTCGCGTTACCTTGCACGTTTCAGTGTGAGCGGCGGCATGGCGGCGCTATCCATCGCCAGGGTGCATGATGAAACGTGTCCTCGTACCTATGCTGGGTCTCCTGCTCGCCGGTGCTGCCGCCGCACAGTCGGGCTACTTCGTCGGGGTCACGCCGCGTCCCACCGACCTCTATCCGCTTGCGGCAAGCGTCACCGTCACGCGTACCGCACCCGCCGGCGGGCTGCCCAACGTCGCGCCCGCGCTATATACACACGTGACGACGCAGCCGACGTCGAAATCCCTCGAGTGGGCCAACCTCACCATCCTGAATAATCCGTCTGCGGATCAACGGCCGCCCCGTGCGGGTGTCGTTCAAGGATTGATCCACGCACCATTTCCGATCGTCCCCTGCATGCGAGGCTGAAGCCTCGCCTACGGAGATCCGGACATCGTCCACCGCACGGACGAAAAAAATACCCGCTTGCGCGGGCACTTTTTCGAGGCGCGGCAAGCGCGCTTCAAGTGTTACATTGGTGCCCAGGAAGGGACTCGAACCCCCACACCTTGCGGCGCATGGACCTGAACCATGTGCGTCTACCAATTCCGCCACCTGGGCACTGCATCCGACTTCAACTGCAACCCGCAATTTTACTTTTAGAACGCCATCTTGTCAAAACGAACTCCGCTTCCCCGTTCATCGGCCAAATCCATCAAACCTGCCCCGCGGGGCACGACCGCCACCGCGCCCCGCGCGCGCCGCGAACCGGCGGCGCCCGCCGCGAGCCCCGTAACTCGGGCCCCGTCCAGTGCCTCACGCCGTGCACGCAGCGGCGATATCGATCCGGCGCTGCTGCCTTCCCGCGAAGCCATCCTCGCTGCCCTCAAGGTTGCGGGCACGCCAGTGCCGCCAGCCGACCTCGAAGCCCAACTTGCGGTCGGGGACATTGCGCGCGAGGCTTTTTACGGCCGCCTGGCCGCCATGGAGCGCGACGGGCAGTTGCTGACCAACCGCAAGGGCGAACTTTGCGTCGTGGCCAAGCTCGATCTCGTGATCGGCAAGGTCCAGGGCCATCCCGACGGTTTCGGCTTCCTGGTGCCGGAGGATGGCGGCGACGACCACTTCCTGAGTCCGCGCGAAATGCACAAGGTGCTGCACGGTGATCGCGTGGTCGTGCGGCGTAGCGGCATTGATCGGCGCGGACGGCCCGAAGGCGAGATCGTCGAAATCCTGGAGCGCGGCAATCGCGAAATTGTCGGGCGCCTCTTCGAGGAACGCGGCATCTACTTCATCGTGGCGGAAAACCGCCGCATCAACCAGGACTTCCTCGTCCCGCCCGCCGACACCGGTGGCGCCAAGCCGGGGCAGGTGGTCGTGGCGCAAATCGTCGAGCAGCCGTCCGCCAATCGCGAAGCGATGGCCCGCGTGACCGAGGTCCTGGGCAGCGCCACTGACTCCGGCATCGAGATCGAAATCGCGTTGCGCAAGCACCAGCTGCCGTTCGAGTTCTCGAAGGAAGCGCAGCGCCAGGCCAAGCGTCTGCCCAAGGACGTGCGCCCCGCGGACCGCAAGGACCGCGTCGACCTCACCGCGTTTCCGCTCGTCACCATCGACGGCGAAACCGCCAAGGACTTCGACGATGCGGTGTGGTGCGAACGCAAGGGCAAGAACTTTCGCCTGATCGTGGCCATCGCCGACGTATCGCACTATGTGCGCGACGGCGATGCCATCGACATCGACGCGCGGGAGCGCGGCACCTCCGTGTATTTTCCGCGCCGGGTCATCCCGATGCTGCCGGAGGAATTGTCGAACGAACTGTGCTCGCTGAAGCCCGACGTCGACCGCCTGTGCATGGCCTGCGAAATGGAAGTGACGGCGCAAGGCGCCATCAAGGCCTACAAGTTCTATCCGGCCGTGATGCATTCGAAGGCGCGCCTCACCTATACGCAGGTGTGGGCGCTGCTGTCCGATCCGGCCAGCGCCAAGTCGCCGCCGATGAAGGCGCTGCTGCCGCAATTGCAGACGTTGCAGGCGGTCTACGAGGCCTTCGCCTCGGCCCGCGGCGCGCGCG
>JANMCS010000515.1:0-2494 GCA_031361405.1 Betaproteobacteria bacterium | reverse complement strand
TTCGTCGGCCAGATGAAGCTGATCGAGGCGCAGCGCATCGAGCAGCGCACGCGCTTCGATCTCGAGATGATGACCGAGATCGGCTACTGCAAGGGCATCGAGAATTACTCGCGCTACCTGTCGGGCCGCAAACCCGGCGAGCCGCCGCCCACGCTGATCGACTACCTGCCGCCCGGCGCGCTGATGTTCGTCGACGAATCGCACGTCACCATCCCGCAGGTGGGCGGCATGTACAAAGGCGACCGCGCGCGCAAGGAAAACCTCGTCAACTACGGCTTCCGGTTGCCCTCGGCGCTGGATAACCGGCCGTTGCGCTTCGACGAATTCGAGAAACTGCTGCCGCAGACGATCTTCGTGTCGGCCACGCCCGCGGTATACGAGAAGACGCATGCGGGGCAGGTCGTGGAGCAGCTGGTGCGTCCCACCGGCCTCGTCGATCCCACGCTGTCGGTGCGGCCGGCGGCCACGCAGGTCGACGACCTGCTGTCCGAGATCCGCCTCCGGGTCGAGCGCACCGAACGTGTGCTGGTCACCACGCTCACCAAGCGCATGGCCGAGGATCTCACCGACTATCTCGCCGAGAACGGCGTGCGCGTCCGCTATCTGCACTCGGACATCGACACGGTCGAGCGGGTGGAGATCATCCGCGACCTGCGTCTCGGCGAATTCGACGTCCTGGTAGGCATCAACCTGCTGCGCGAAGGACTCGACATTCCCGAGGTGTCGCTGGTGGCCATCCTCGATGCCGACAAGGAGGGCTTCCTGCGCTCCGAACGTTCGCTGATCCAGACCATCGGCCGCGCGGCGCGCCACCTCAACGGCATGGCCATCCTGTACGGCGACAGCGTCACCGCGTCGATGAAACTCGCCATCGACGAAACTGATCGCCGCCGCGCCAAGCAGGTGGCCTGGAATCTCGAGATGGGCATCACGCCCATCGGCGTGCAGAAGCGCATCAAGGACCTGATCGAAGGCGTCTACGACCCGGACGAGGCCAAGAAGGAACAGCGCGCCGCGCAGGCCAGGGCCAAATACGAGGCGATGCCCGAAAAGGACATGGAGCGCGAATTGAAGGCGCTGGAAAAACTGATGGTCGAGGCGGCGCGCAATCTCGAATTCGAAAAGGCCGCCGAGTTGCGCGACCGGCTGCACGCGTTGAAGCAGCAGATGTTCGGGATCGCATTGCCCATCGATCTGTAACTGTGCCGGCACGTCGCGCGGCCCTGTCGGCGCGCCGGGCTACCCCCCGTGCCGGCCGTCGTCCAATGTTGCTATGCAGCATTCCCGCTATACTGTGGCGACTCCGCACGGAACGCCATGGTCGAGCCCCAATCCACTGCCGCCGCCGACAACTACCAGCAACGCAGCGACCACACGGTGCTGGTACTGCAGGGCGGCGGGGCGCTCGGTGCGTATCAGGCGGGTGTCTACGAAGGCCTGATGGAGGTCGGCTTCGCTCCCGACTGGGTAACCGGTGTCTCGATCGGCGCCATCAATGCCGCGCTGATCGCCGGCAATCCGCCGGAAAAGCGGCTGGCGCGCCTGCGCGAATTCTGGGATCGCGTGTCCTCCGGCCTCCCGCTGGCGGCGCCTGCGGCATTCGATTCCATTCGCCGCGCGCTCAACCTGGTGTCGGCGTCTGCCAGCGCCACCTTCGGCGTGCCCGGGTTCTACTACCCGCGCCTCATGCCTCCTTTTCTGGCGCCGGAAGGCACGCCCGCCGCGCTATCGTTCTACGACATGTCGCCGCTGCGCGAAACCCTGCTTGAGCTGGTCGAGTTCGAGCGTATCAACGCGAAGTCGATGCGTTTCGCGGTGGGTGCCGTCCATGTGTGTTCGGGCAATTCGATCTACTTCGACAATTTCACGCCGCACCTGACGATCGGTCCCGAGCACGTGATGGCCAGCGGCGCGCTGCCGCCCGGCTTCGCGCCGATCATCATCAACGACGAGGCCTATTGGGACGGCGGCATCGTGTCCAACACGCCGCTCTGGTATGTGCTGGATGACGATCCGCACCTCAATGCGCTGGTCCTGCAGGTGGATCTCTTCAGCGCGCGCGGCGAGATGCCGATGAACATGAATGAGGTGCTGGAACGGCAGAAGGACATCCAGTATTCAAGCAAGACGCGGACGAACACCAGTCGCGTGAAGGAACTGGAGGCGCTGCGCGAGGCGCTGGCGCGGGTACTCGAGCGCCTGCCCGCCAAGCTCGACGCCGACCCCGATGTGCAGGCGTTGAAGCGCGTGGCGAAGGGGCGCAAGGTGTCGGTGGTGCACCTCATCAACCGCCGTCTGCAGCATTCGTCGCAGTTCAAGGACAACGAATTTTCGCGCGCCACCGTCAACGCGCTGTGGGACGCGGGACGCGAAGCGGTGCGGCAGACGGCATCCCACAAGGATTGGCAAAGAGCCTGCACGACAGGGCGCGGAATGCACACCTTCGACCTTGCGCAGTGAACCTGGTTGATAAATGTACCTGTATTTGCATCGG
>JANMCS010000105.1:0-13512 GCA_031361405.1 Betaproteobacteria bacterium | reverse complement strand
CCGGCCGCTCAGCCTTCGAGCGCCTGCCACATCTCCTTGTCACGCTGCGCGGTCCAGATGCGCGGATGCGGGTACTGCGTGGCCTCGTCAAAGGCACGCGTCACGTCGAATGGCAGGCAGTGATCGAAGATCACCCAGTGGCCGAAGCGCGGCTTCAATGCCGCGTAGGTCTCGTGATACACGGTACGCAGGTCCTTGCCGGCCTGCGCACCGCGCTTCACCGCCTCGAACATCGTCGTGACGAACGCGCGGGTGCCGTCGAGCCCCGCCTTGACCTCGGCTGGCGACTTGAGCGCGGCGCCGCGACCCGGTACCAGCTGCGCGGGATGCAGCGCGGCCAGCGCATCCAGCGTGGCGGGCCAATCGGTGAGATAGGCGTCACCGGTGTAGGGCGTGGCGTCGTATTCGACGAGATCGCCGGAGAACAGGATCTTTTCCTGCGGCAGCCAGGCCACCGTATCGCCCTTGGTGTGACCGCGCCCCAGTTGCATCAGCTCGACCTGCAGCTTGCCCAGCCAAAGTGTCATGCGTTTTTCGAACACCAGTGTGGGCCACGTGAGGCCGGGCACCGACTCCACCGCGCGAAAGAGGCGCGGGAAGCGCTCGATCTCGCTCTTCATGTCCTGCTCGCCGCGCTCGATGATCAGCTCGTAGGTGTCGCGGCTGGCAATGATGTGCTCGGGCTGGTAGCCGGTGGCGCCGAGCACGCGCACGGCGTGATAGTGCGACAGCACCACGTACTTGATCGGCTTGTCGGTCACCTCGCGGATGCGCCGGATCACATCCTGCGCCATCACCGGCGTGGCCTGCGTGTCGATCACCATCACCGCGTCGTCGCCGATGATGATGCCAGTATTGGGGTCGCCCTCTGCCGTGTACGCGTAGGCGTGTTCGGACAGCCGGTCGAAGCTCACCTTCTTTTCGTCCAGATCGGCGTGCGACGCAAATTTCTTGGTGTCCATGGAATCCTTGTGGGCGTGGAGCCATGCGGCAGCCGGCGTGCGCGGCAAGGCGGAAGAACAGTATCGTTGCCCCGCACGGCGATGACAATTGGCCCACTGCGGTCAATAGGCCATCGGGGATAGTCCATGATTATACTATAACAAATCTATCTGTTATTAGCAGAATTACTCCGCCAGGCCAGCGACGCCGCCAGCAAATCGTGAAAAACCTGGCTTGCCGGTGACAGCGTGGCCTGATTGCGCCGGATCAGCAGCAGCGTGCGGCCGATCACCGGCTCGACCAGCGGGATGCGCTGGACGTCCGGATACGCGCCCGCCTGGAAGGCGGAACGCGGCAGGATGGCCTGCCCACCCCCGCGGCGACCAGCGCGAGCGCAGTGAGCACCGCGCGATAGACATCCGCCGCATTCGATTCGATGATGCGGATGCGGTTGCCCGGATGCTGTTGCGTGGAGGCACGGATCACCTCGGGCAGCGTGTGGTGCGCCATCGTGGGAATGCTGGCGATCGTCACGTGCCCCAGGCCCAGTCGCGACTTGTCCTGCAGGTGGCCCACTGCAAAGGTGAGCTCGTCCACCAGTCGCCGCGCCTGCGGCATGAAATCGCGCCCGATCGCCGTCAGCCACACCGAACGCGTCGTGCGATCGAAGAGCCGCACCGCAAGATAGGCCTCGAGTTTCTGGATGCGTCGCGTCAGCGTCGTCATTGCATTTTTTGGTAGTGCTGGTTTGCGTTATGGTTGGTGGTGCGCGTACATATTTTCGCGACGAGCGGACGCGGCGCGCACTGCACCGCGCGCCCGGCTGAGACGGCAGCAACCCTTTAAGGAAGCCTGCGATGAACCTTGCGGATTGGATCGGCAAAACGGAAACCATCGCGGACACCGTTACCGCCACGCCGGTGGCGGCACTTGCCGCGACGCTCAACCGACCGGCCGAGCGCCCGGTCGCCGGCACGCCGCTGCCGCCGTTGTGGCATTGGCTCTACTTCCTGCCGCTGGCACGCCAGTCCGAAATCGGCCCCGACGGGCATCCGCAGCGTGGCGGCTTCCTGCCGCCGGTGCCGCTGCCCCGGCGCATGTGGGCCGGCAGTCAATTCACGCTGCATGCGCCCCTTGCCGTCGGCGACGCCATCGAGCGCACGTCCACGATCGACAACGTCACCTCCAAGCACGGCCGCACCGGCGAGCTGTTCTTCGTCAAGGTGAAACACGAGATCCGCGTGCGCGAGGCACCGACACCGGCGATCACCGAATTCCACGACATCGTGTATCGCGAAGCGGCCCGTCCCGGCGACGCCGCGCCACCGCCCCAATCCGCGCCGGCCGAGGCGCCGTGGCAACAACGGTGGCAGGCGGACGCCGTGTTGCTGTTTCGCTACTCGGCGCTCACCTTCAATGGCCATCGCATTCACTACGACCGCCAATACGTGACCGCGGTGGAAGGCTATCCGGGCCTCATCGTGCACGGCCCGCTGCTGGCCACGCTGCTGCTCGACCTGCTGCGCCATCAGGCGCCGGACGCCACCGTTGCGCACTATGAATTCCGCGCTTTGCGGCCGATCTTCGACATCCATCCGTTCGTTGTCTGCGGCGCGCCGAAAGCCGACGGGACCACTGTCAAGCTGTGGGTCCGTGATCACGAAGGCGCGCTGGCGATGGACGCCACGGCCGTGCTTGCATGAAAGGCTGACGATGCAACCGCTGCACGGCATCACCGTTGTCACGCTGGAGCACGCATATCGACATCTCGATGCTCGAAGCCCTGGTCGAGTGGATGGACTATCCGCTCTACTACACGATGGACGGCGCGCCGACCAGGTCATCTGATTCACCACGACGTCCTCACTCCACGAGACTGCCATGCCCGCCACCATCATCGACTCCACCATCTTCGGCAACATCTTCAGCACCAAGGCGATGCGCGACGTCTGGTCCGATGAAAATCGAACCGCCAAGTACATCGACGTGGAGCGCAGCCTGGCCCACGTGCAGGGCCGGCTCGGCATCATTCCGCAGGAAGCAGCGGACGAGATCATTAAGCACTGCGACATCGCCAACATCGACATGGACAAGTTGCGCCAGCAGACCGAGCGCATCGGCTATCCGATCCTGGGCGTTGTATCGCAGCTGAACGCGCTGTGCCGCGACAAGCTGGGCGAATACTGTCACTGGGGCGCCACCACGCAGGACATCACCGACACCGCCACCGTACTGCAGATCCGCGAAGGCCTCGAGCTGATCGAAGCCGACCTGCGCGCGATCGAAATCGCGCTGGTCACGCTGGCGCGCAAGTATCGCGACTCGCCGGTCGTGGGCCGCAGCAACCTGCAGCAGGCCATCCCCGTCACCTTCGGCTACAAGATGGCGACGATCCTCGCGGCCGTGCAGCGTCATCGCCAGCGCCTCGAACAGCTGCGCCCGCGCGTGCTGGTCGGCGAATTCGGCGGTGCGTGCGGCACGCTGGCGTCCATCGAGACCGGCGCCATGGAAACGCAGGCCGGCCTGATGGAAGACTTGAAACTCGGGCAACCCGACATCGCGTGGCACACGGTGCGCGACAACATCGCGGAAGTGGGTGCCTTCCTGGGTCTCGTCGGCGGCACGCTCGGCAAGATCGCGATGGACGTCAAGCTTATGATGCAGACGGAAGTGGCCGAGGTGTTCGAACCCTTCGCGCACGGCCGCGGCTCCAGCAGCACCATGCCGCAGAAGCGCAATCCGATCTCGTCGTGCTACATCCACGCCGCGGTGTCGATGGTGCGCCAGCATGCAGCCGCGCTGATGGACGCGATGATCGCCGACCACGAGCGCTCGACGGGTCCGTGGGAAATCGAATGGATCGCGCTGCCGGAGGCGTTCTGCCTGATGGCCGGCGCGTTGAAGCAGACCCGCTCGGTGCTGGAAGGCCTCGAAGTGGATCCGGCACGGATGCGCGCCAACATCGACATCACCAACGGCCTCGTGATGTCCGAGGCGGTGATGATGGGGCTTGGTCGCCACATCGGGCGCGAATACGCGCACGACCTGGTCTACGACATCTGCCGCGTGGCCTTGCGCGAGAACAAGCCGCTGCTCGACCTGCTGGCGGCCAATCCCGAGATCAGCAAGCATCTGGACCGTGGTGCGCTTGCTGCGCTGTGCGATCCCGCCAACTACCTGGGGCAAGCCGGCGTGATGGTGGATCGCGTCCTCGCGCGCTCTCCGGGACTCTGATCGACGTCGCCCGACTCGACAATCTTCGCCCATCGCTTTCGAGGAATTGCCATGAACACGTCCCGCCCATTGCTGCACGTTGCACTTGCGATTGCCCTCGCCTGCAGCGCCGCCGCGCACGCGCAGCCTTATCCCAGCAAGTTGATCAAGCTGATCGTGCCTACCGCGCCCGGCGGTGGCAACGACGTGATGGCGCGGACGCTGGCCGCCAAATTGCAGGAGCGGCTGCAGCAGCCGGTCATCGTCGACAACAAGGCCGGCGGCAACGGCGTGATCGGCTCCGAATTCGTCGCGCACGCGCCGCCCGACGGCTACACGCTGTTGTTCGGCTACATCGCCACGCACGGCATCAACCCGGGGCTGTCCAAGGTGCCTTATGACCCGGTGAAGGACTTCACGCCGGTGAGTGAAATTGCCGAGGCGCAGGGCGTGCTGGTGGTCAGCGCGAGCCTGCCGGTCAAGTCGGTCAAGGAGTTGATCGCGCTGGCCAAGGCCAAGCCCGGCACGTTGAGCTACGCATCCGCCGGCAACGGCACCGCGCCGCACATCTCCGGTGAACTGTTCCGGCAACAGGCGGGCGTGGACATCCTGCATGTGCCCTACAAGGGTTCGGGCCCGGCGGTCATGGATACGCTGGCCGGCAATACGCAGATCATGTTCCCCAGCCTCGTTGCCGCGGGTCCGCACATCAAGTCGGGCAAGCTGCGTGCACTGGCGGTCACTGGCAAGAAGCGTTCGTCGCTCTACCCTGACCTGCCCACGGTGGCGGCGGCCGGCGTCGCCGGCTTCGAGATCACGCAGTGGTATGGCATCTTCGCCCCGGCCAGGACCCCCAAGCCGATCGTCGACAAGCTCAACGCCGAAATCGTCGCGATCATGCACGAACCGGAAACCGCGAAGAAATTCGCCGATCAGGGCGCAGATGTTGTCACGGGCACGCCGGAGGAGTTCGGCCGCTTCGTGCAGGCCGAATTGACCAAGTGGGCCAAGTTCATCAAGGACGCCAAGATCACGGCGGAGTAGCGGCGCCGCGCGACAATTCTTCGCGCCCGGGACGCCAGCGGCGAGGCAACCGCGTAACATGCGGGGTTTGCCTTCAAGCGAGCCGTCGACTCCATGAATCATCAACGCAATGTGCTTTCCGCGCGGCGCTGTGCCGCAGTACTTCTCTGCCTGACGCTGGTCGTCCCCGGCGCGGTGTCCGCACAGACGCCACCACCCACGGGCCAGACGCTGACCAACGCGCCCGCCAAGGCCTGGCCGCGCGAATTCAGCTTGCCCAATGCCATGGTGCTGGTCTACCAGCCGCAGGTAAGCCAATGGATCGACGACCGGATCGACGTCCGCTTCGCGCTGGCGATCAAACCCAAGGGCGCTGCGGCCGAATCGTTCGGCACCGTGTTCGCCACCGCGCGCACCTCGGTCAACAAGTCGCTGCGCACCGTGGTCTTCGATGACTTCAAGATCACCAAGAGCGTGTTTCCCGCGCTGCCCGACAACGGCGCGGCGTATCTTGACGCCTTGCAGAAGCAATTCGCGGCAAGCGTGCGCAGCGTGGCGCTGGATCGGCTGAAGGTGTCGCCGACGATGACCAACGCGTCGCCGCCATCGGTAGCGGTGGACAACACGCCGCCGCGCATCGTCGTCAGCAACGTCTCGGCGATCCTGGTGCCGATCGACGGCACGCCGGTGCTGCGGCCGGTGGCCGGCAACACGCGCTTCGAACGCGTGATCAACACGCGCGCGCTGCTGCTGCGCGACACGGTCGAGAAATACTTCTATATCCACGTGTACGACGGCTGGCTGCAGACGCCTGCGCTCGACCTGCCGTGGACGCGGCCCTTCATCACGCCGCCGGGGCTCGATGCGGTCGCCCGCGCGGCCATGACCACGCGCGGCGTCGACATGCTGATCGGCGATCCCAAGGCCAATCCGCCGGCGATGCTGGCCACCAACAAGCCGCAGATCGTGGTCAGCACGACACCGGCTGAACTCATCGTGTTCAACGGCCCGCCCGATTTCGTGCCGATTGCCGGCACGTCGCTGCGCTGGGCCGCCAACACCGGCGCCGACGTGCTGCAGGACGCCACCACTAACAACTACTACGTGCTGCTGGCGGGACGCTGGTTCACTAGCGCGACATTGATCGGTCCGTGGACCTTTGTAGCCAGTAACGCATTGCCCGCCGACTTCGCGCGCATCCCCACGACGTCACTCGCCGCCGCGGTGCTGCCGGCGGTGGCCGGCACGCCGCAGGCGAAGGAAGCTTTGGTGGACAACCGCATTCCGCAGACGGCCATCGTGCCGTTGGTCAACGGGCCCACGTTCACCGCAACGTTCGACGGCGCGCCGAAATTGGCGCCGATCGCCGGCACCACGCTGACGTATGCGCTCAACGCGCCGATGCCGGTGATTGCCACCGCCGCGGGTCCGCTGTATGCGGTGAAGGCCGGCGTCTGGTTCACGGCGGCGCAACCGACAGGCCCATGGACGATCGCCACCGCGGTGCCGCCGGAGATCTACACGATCCCGACGTCATCGCCGCTGCACTATGTGACGTACGTACGCGTGTATTCCACGTCGGCCACCGACGTGCACGTCGGCTACACGCCCGGGTATCTCGGCACTGCGGTGGCGCCTACCGGCACCGTCGTCTACGGTACCGGCTACAACTACGCGCCGTGGATCGGCACCACGTGGTATCCGCAGTCCACCACGTACGGCTTGTCGGCTTCGCCCGTCTACAGCCCCCACGTCGGCTTCACCTACCGGTTTGCGCTGGGTCTCGCCAGCACCGCGTGGACACCCCACAACAGCGGCGGCGCCGTGTATCACCCGAGCTATTGGGGCGGCTATCCGTGCTGTGGTTCGGCCAGCGCCAACGTCTACCTGCGCCCAGCGCCGGCCGCAGCCGCTGTCGCTGCGCCGACAACACCCGCCAAACCTGCGCCTGTCGTCGCAGCCGGTGGAACAACCGCGCCGCCCACCGCCACAGCACCGGTTGCCGCTACACGACCCGTCGCGCCTGCCGGCAACGTGGCCACGGCCAATATCACGCGCGCCGGTGACCAGACCAGCAACAGGATGGCGTCCGCACCGCGTCCCGCCGCGCGTCCTTCCAACGGCAAGGCCGCGCGGCCACCGGTGCTGCTGGCCCAGGCCGGCAGCCTCTACAAGCTCCCGTCCAATGCGTGGGATTCCACCACCCGCGGCAATGAGCATTACGCCGATGACAACGGCAATGTGTATCGCAACAGCGGTGGCACCTGGCAGCAACACGCGACCGGTGGCTGGCAAGCGGCGCCAAGCGACACGTCGTGGGCGGACAAGGAAGACCAGGCCCGCGTCAACGGCGCCATGCAGGCCGCGTCGTTCAGCATGAGCAACACGAATCGTTTCAGCGACAGTCGCGGCGATGGCTGGACGGCGGAAGATGCCGGCGACGGCGGCTACAGCCGCACGCTGGGCGGCGCCGGTGGCATCAGCGCGGAGGCGTACAACTACAACCAGGCCGTGCTGAACAACGAATTCCAGATGTGGCAGGCCGGCATGATGTATGGCGACAACATGTATTACGGCGGCGTCGGCTGGGGCGCGCGGTTCCCGCTGCCATAAGGCGTCGCGTACTGATTTAGCCGCTCTCCGTCGCCTGTAGGCGAGGCTTCAGCCTCGCAGACGCGGCGCGAGGCTTAAGCCTCGCCTACAGGCACCATCGCGACGACATCCGCCGTGCGTTTGCCACGACCGGGATACGGTGCGGGGCGAGCCGGCTGGGGCGGGCGACTTTGAGCCGCGTGGGCGCTGCGCGTGTGGCAAAAAATAGATGGTCGGGTTCATCGAGCCATCCATTTTTAGCCGTCACGCGCCCGTCCACACGCTTTGCGGAGGCCCCCGCGTCTAGCCGCCGTTCTTCTTGATCAGCGCGCGGGCATCGTCCAGCAGCTGCTGGCCGTTGGCACCCTTGGCGCCGACCTCGGTGATCCATTCCTTGTTGACGCCGTCGGTGGCCTTCTGCCAGCGCTCGTACTCGGCCGTCGTCAGCGTATCGAACACGCCCCCTGCCGCCACCGCGAGTTTCTTTGCCGGTTCCGTCGTGCCGTCGAAGACCTTGCCGATCTGCCGCGACCAATCGAGGCCGCTGTTCGCATCGATCACCTTCTTCAGGTCGGCAGGAAGGCTGTTGTACTTCGCCTCGTTCATCGCAATCACGAAGATCGTGTTCGACATCCGGTTGGCACCCGCTGCCGTGTCCGTGTGGTACTTCGCGATTTCCTGCAACTTGATCGGCGGCACGCCTTCCCACGGCACCATCGCGCCGTCGATCACGCCTTTCGACACCGACTCCGGCACCTGCGGCAACGGCATCTGCACCGGTGTCGCGCCGAGCGCCGTGATGAATTTCGCGCCAATGCGCGTGGGCCCGCGCACCTTCAGGCCCTTCAGATCGTCCATCGTCTTCACCGGCTTGGCGGCGAAGTGCAGCAGCGAACCGTCGTGCAGATGCAGCGCCAGCACCTTCACCCCCTTGAATTCGTCCAGCGAATTCTTCTGCACGAATTCATGGAACGCGGGGCTGCCCACTTCCGCGTTGCGCGCCATGAACGGCAGCTCGAACACTTCCGACTTGATGAAGCGCCCGGCCTGATAGGTGGGCACCGTCCAGATGATGTCGGCAACGCCATCACGCGCCTGGTCGAAGAGTTGCGGCGGCGTACCGCCCAACTGCATCGACGGATAGATCTGGCACTTGATCCGGCCGCCTGATTCCTTGCCGATCTTTTCGCACCACGGGTTGAAGATCAGCGCCTGCACCGTGGCCTGCGGCGGGAGGAAGTGATGGATCTTCAGCACAACGTCCTGCGCGCAGGCAACGCCTGCGCCCACGGCGGCGGCCACACCGACCGCCAGCGTCCGGGCCAACAAATGGAATTTGCGGTTCTTCATGATGCCTCCTTGGTCGCTACGATTTGAACGTATGCACGAGATATAGCGAGATGATCGGAAAATACAGGAGCAGCAGGATGCGCAGACCGTCCGAGATGAGAAACGGCACGACACCCTTGAAAGTTTCGGTGAGCGGCACGTCGCGTGCCAGCCGGTTGATGATGTAGACGTTCATGCCCACGGGCGGATGCACCAGCCCGATCTCCACCACCATCAGCGCCAGGATGCCGAACCAGATCGACTTGTCCTGCTGCGACAGGCTGCCAAAGTCGAGCCCCATCACCATCGGATAAAAGATCGGGATCGTCAGCAGGATCATCGCCAGCGAATCCATCACGCAGCCGAGGAAAATGTAGATCACCAGGATCATGAACATCACCAGCATTGGCGACAGGCCGCTGCCCTTCACCCACGCCGCCAGTTCTGCCGGCATTTGCGATAACGCGAGCGTGGTGTTGAGCATGTCTGCGCCCAGCAGCACGAGGAAGATCATCGCCGTGGCCTGCGCCGTGCCGAGCGCGCTGTCGATCAGGCCCTTGCGCCGCATGCCGCCCGTGACCATGGCCAGGATGCCGCATGCCGCCGCGCCAATGGCCGCGGCTTCGGTGGGATTGGCCCAGCCGCCGTAGATGCCCACGATCACGACGATGAACACCAACAACACCGGAAACACCTCGAGCAGGCTCTTCAGCTTCTCGGGCCACGCCACTTCGGGTCCTGCCGGTCCGGCCTCCGGCTTCAGCGTGACGACGATCTTCACCACCAGCATGTAGCCAACCATCGCGATCAGGCCGGGAAGCACGGCGGCCATGAACAATTTGCCGATCGACTCCTGCGTCAGGATCGCGTAGATCACCAGCGGCACCGACGGCGGAATCATGATGCCCAGCGTGCCGCCCGCGGCCAGCGCGCCGGTGGCGAGCGATCCCGAATAGCCGAAGCGGCGCAACTCGGGCAATGCCACCTGCCCCATCGTGGCTGCCGTGGCCAGCGACGAGCCGCAGATGGCGCCGAAGCCGGCGCAGGCGCCGATCGCGGCCATCGCGACGCCGCCCTTCAAGTGGCCCATAAACGCGCTGACGAAACGGAAGAGCGCTTTGGACAGGCCCCCGTGCGTTGCGAATTGGCCCATCAGCAGAAACAACGGAATCACGACCAGGTCGTAGTTCGACAGTCGTGCATACGCGAGATTCTTCAGCGAATTGAGCAGCGCGTTCACATTGCCGTCAGTGAGATACACGTACCCCGCCGCGCCCACCGAGAACATCGCGACGCCAATGGGCACGCGCACCACCATCATCGTCAGCATCACGCCGAAGATGATGAAGCCCACTGCGGTGCCGCTCACGCGCGCGCTCCCGCTGCGTTGGCAGCACGTGCGTCACGCAGATGAAGCGCAAACATGTAGAAGCCCGCCGCGGCCAGCATGGCGAAGCCCGGCACCATCAGCGCCTGCGCCAGCCATACCGGCCAGCCGAGGATCGCGGAGGTCTCGCCAACCTGCTGCACGCTCCACGCCCCCACCGCCGTGCGCCACGCGATCAACGCGCCGAAGAGCCCCACCAGCAGCGACCCGAAGGCATCCATGCGCGCCACGCGCGAGGTTTTCATGTGCTGCGTGAAGAAATCCACCTTCACGTCGCCGTTTATCAGGTGGCAATACGCAAAGAACGTCGACGACGCAAATGCGGCGCACATCTGCAGGATCTCGACGTCGCCCGGCAGCGGCGCGCTAAGGAGTTTGCGGCCCGTGATCGAGACAATGGACATGATCACCAGCGCCACGAAGATCAGCCCGCCGACGATGGCCAGCAACGTGCTGGCGTGCAGCAGGAGCCGGCCCCACGGCCCGAATCGCGCCACGTGCGCGAGCTGGGTTCCGGCTTCTTCTGGCATCGCTTCCTGCATGCTGCTCCCCCTTGCCGGTGGCGCCAGGCGTCGATCGCCGGTGCGCCCCACTGTTGGTTACTACTGGTGGCCGTTCAGTTGCCTCTTCGTTGCCTGTCAGCCGCACCAAGCGCGAATCGCTGGGGGCACGTCGACGGCCTGGATCCGCGCCGGATCGTCCGGGTGCCGCCGCGCAAATACCCGCACCTCACGCCCTTCCACCAGCACCGTGTCGCCCCGACGAATCACATACGTCATCACGAAACTCTTGCCGCGCCATTCAGCCACCGATGCCTCGACGTCGATCACGTCGCCATAGGATGCCGGCCGCAGGAACCTGGCCGACGCGTCAACCAGCGGCGTGCCGAGGATACCGGTCTGTGCTTCGTAGTCGCGCCACAACGGCACGCCGGCCGCGCGGAAAAAATGCAGCGATGCCGCGTCCATCCAGCGAAAGAAATTGGGATAGAACACGATCTGCGCCGGATCGCAGTCGCCGAATTCGACGGTGAAGCGGGTGACGTGGCGACGGGTCATGGCCGGGAGCTTACCTCGTCGCGCGGCGGCATTGCCGTCCGCCGCGGCGTCCAGCGAATTGGCTGGGCGATTACCGGTCGAGGCGGCGCGCCATGCTGCTGCAGCGCCCGGTCCAGCGCCGCGCCACCTTCGTCGGCCAGGGCCGCCTCACGGGCCGCGCGGATCGCCACCGCACGTTGCGCCGGGGTCGCAAAGGCACCGCCCGAGGCGAGGTGGTCGACGATGTGCAGCAGGTTGCGCTTGCCCCGTTCGTTGGTGCTGCCGTAGCCCTTGACCAGGCGACCGCACAGCGCCAGTTCGTTGGCACAGCTCCAATCGTCCCGCGCCGCGGATTCGATGGCAGCAAGCCAGCGTTCGATCAGCGCCTGCTCGTCACGATAACGCATGCCGCGCCGTCGCCATCCACGCATCGCCGCCAGCGCGCGCAGCGCGACAAACCCCGCGACGTTGTCCGTGCGCAGATGCAGCGCCAGGGACAGCGGCGCCTTGCCGCGCGCCTGCCGCTCACGGTCCCAACGCAGCAGGCGCATGGCCAGCGACGCAGGCAGCATGGCGGCAACTTCCGGCATCCCTGGCTTGAAGTGATCGACGATGCGCACGATGTCGCCCGGTGCCGCGTTGACTTCGCCGCGCACCCGCGCGAAGCGACTCGCGCGAATCTTGAACCCCGCCACGCGCACGATGTCGTCGAACGCCATCCAGAGCGCCAGGAAGCGCGCCGTTTCGCGGGCGAGTGCAAAGCCGTGCGTTGCCGCGGGATCGGTGGCACGTTCGGCTGCCACGATGCGCTGCAGCCGTTGCACATAGAGCGCGGCGTAGGCGGCGTCCTGGAATTCGCGCATGCGCGCGTCGCCAAGACGCACGATGTCGCGGACCTGCGATGGGAAATTGCTGAACGCATCGTCGCAGGTAAGTGGCGCAGTGGTGTCGGCTGCACGCGTTGGGGTTGGAAGGCTGCCGCCTTGCCTACGGGAATTGTCACGTGGACCGCGGCCACCCACCATCGATGACCCGCCAGCCGGAGCATCGTCATCCGCCACGGCCGCCCACCCGGCCGCAAAACCCTTGCGGCTGGCTGCCGCATCGCGCTCCGACGCATCGATCACCGCTTCGTAGTCGGCGCGCGCAAACGGCAACACGCCGCTGCCGGCAAGCGCGCCGAACATGACCGCACTGACGATCGTGCCGGCATCGCGCGCCGCTGATTCCATATTGAACGTGAATGCCCGGCGGCTGGCGCGTTGTGCCACGGCGAGGAGCACGTCGCTATCGAAGCGGCCATCGCCCAATGCCATCTTTTCCGCCGTGGTCAGGGTGCGGCTGGTCGACGCAATCAGCAATGTCCGGTCCGGGCTCACCATTCCGGTGGCCATGATGCGTCCCGCTTCGAGCAACTCGGAGGCCACCACGAGATCGATGCAGCCGGGTACCGGCAGCAGGCTCAGCACGGGCTTTCTCCCTGCCAATGCCGCCAGCGGCAGCGGGAAGACCTCGACATAGTAGGTGGTCGCGCCGGTGCGCTGCGCGACGCCCGGGATCGACGTGCTCTGCGCGACATAGCCCGCATGCGCCGCAGTATCGACCAGCCATTCGGCCAGCACACCACCGCCCTCGCCGCCCAGCGCCCCGATCAGCACCGTCAACGGACGCGGCGCGCGCCCTTCACTCATCGCGGGCGTCCCGAATCCACATGCATCGACATGGGCATCGCCTCATGCCGGTTGCAGCATCTTGATGACGGCACCGCGCACGCGCGCCGCAGCACGATCGAGGAAGCCCGGATTCTGGATCACTTCGCCGCGATAGAACGATGGACACAGCGTGGCCGCGTGCGCGTTCTCGCCGCACAGGCCGCAGCCGACGCATCCTTCGAGCACCGTGGCCACCGGATCCACGCGCAACGGATCGGATGCGGGCTTGACCGACAGCGTCGGGCAGCCGGACAGGCGAATGCACGAGTGGTCGCCC
>JANMCS010000080.1:0-3042 GCA_031361405.1 Betaproteobacteria bacterium | reverse complement strand
ACGGCGAGGGCAATTTCATCGAGGCCACGCCGGATACCTGCTATTTCCAGATCGGCGAAACCAAGTACGGCAAGCCGATCATCGACCGGGTGATCAGCCGCACCACCAGCCTGCTCGACGCCACCAAGTGCACGGTGGTGTCCTTCGATTCGACGATGCGGTCGAACATTTCAGTGGGCCTGCCGATCGACCTGCTCGTCTACCACACCGACTCGCTGCGTATCGGCCTGCAACGACGGATCGAAGAATCCGATCCGTATTTCCAGATGGTGCACACGCAATGGGGCGAGGGCCTGCGGCGCGTATTCGCGCAGCTGCCGGATCCCGACTGGACATAGCTTGGCCATTCGCGTCGCGCTTTCGCACCGGACCACCTATCGCTTCGATCGCCACGTGGGGCTCGGGCCCCACGAAATCCGGCTGCGCCCGGCGCCGCATTGCCGCACGCCTATCCTCAGCTATTCGCTGACGGTCGCACCCGAGCCGCATTTTCGCAACTGGCAGCAGGACCCGTATGGCAACTGGGTCGGGCGCTTTGTCTTTCCTGAACGCGCCGACTTGCTGTCCATCGAGGTCGACCTGGTGGCGGACCTCACCGTCATCAATCCCTTCGACTTCTTCGTCGAGCCCTACGCCGAAAAATATCCGTTCATCTACGCACCGGCGCTGGCCAAGGAGCTCATCCCCTTTCTCGAGACGGCGCCGCTGGGCGCGCGCCTCGACCGCTGGATGGCCGATTTTCGCAAGACCATCCAACCCGACGAAAATCCGGTGCTGCTGCTGGTGCGGCTCAATCAGCTGCTGCAAGGCCAGATCCGCTACCTGGTGCGCATGGAACCCGGCGTCCAGGATCCCGAGACCACGCTCGGTAATTGCAGCGGTTCCTGTCGCGATACCGGCTGGCTGCTGGTGCAGATCATGCGGCACATGGGCATCGCCGCGCGTTTCGCGTCCGGCTACCTGATCCAGCTCGTCGCCGATGTGAAGGCGCTCGATGGCCCGTCCGGCACCACGGTGGACTTCACCGACCTGCATGCGTGGGCGGAAGCCTTCATTCCCGGCGCAGGCTGGATCGGCTTCGACCCGACCTCGGGCTTGCTGGCCGGCGAGGGGCACATTCCTTTGGCGTGCACCGCCGATCCGGGCAACGCGGCTCCGGTGATCGGCTACACGGACGTTGCCAACGTCGAATTCGATTTCACGATGAAGGTCACGCGGCTGCACGAGGATCCGCGCGTCACCAAGCCGTTCAATGACGTGCAATGGGCCGCCATCGCGGCGTTGGGCGAGGCGGTGGACCGCGATCTCGTTGCCCACGACGTGCGGTTGACGCAGGGCGGCGAACCCACGTTCGTCTCGATCGACGACATGGACGGCCCCGAATGGAATTACACGGCGCTGTCGCCGAAAAAGCGCGAGCTGGGCGAACGCCTCGTCAAGCGCCTGAAGGCGTGCTTTGCGCCGGACGGTTTCCTGCATTACGGGCAGGGCAAGTGGTATCCCGGCGAGCCGTTACCGCGCTGGGCGCTGGGACTCTACTGGCGCACCGACGGCGAGCCGCTGTGGCGCGGCGACCAACTGGTCGCCGATACGACGAAGGCGGGCACGGCCACCGTGGACACCGCGCGGATATTCGGCGAGCGCGTGGCCACCGCCCTGGGCTTGCCCGCGTCACTGCTGATCACCGCGCATGAAGACGTGCCGAAACTGCTCGAGGCGGAAGCCGCACTGCCTGACAACGTCGATCCCCTCCAATTCGACCTCACGCGTCCCGACGAGCGCTCGCGCCTCGCCCGGTCCCTCACCCGTGGGCTGGGCACTCCAACCGGTTTCGTCCTGCCGCTCAAGGCCACCTTGACGGACGATGGTGTCGTGGGCTGGACCTCAAGCCCGTGGCCGCTCAAGCGCCAGCATCTCTACGCGCTGCCGGGCGACTCGCCGCTCGGACTGCGCCTGCCGCTGTCGTCGCTGCCCGAACTGTTGCCGGAGGAGACCGATCCGGCCTTCGGCGTGGACCCGTTCGCGCCGCGGGAAGCGTTGCGCGCACGTGCCGCGCAGCAGCCGGGACCGGCCGCCGTTGCAAGCCGCAAGCCGCGCGAAGTGGTCAAGACCGCGATGACCTTCGAGGTTCGCGCCGGCAACCTCTACCTGTTCATGCCGCCTTGCGACCGACTCGAGGCCTACGTGGCGCTGCTGGCCACAGTCGAGGACGTCGCCAAGGCGCTGGACACGCCGGTCGCCATCGAGGGCTACACGCCGCCGCGGGATCCTCGCATCAAAGTCCTGGCGATCACGCCGGACCCGGGTGTGATCGAGGTCAACGTGCATCCGTCGGCCAGCTGGCACGACCTGATCGCGACCACGCAGACGTTGTACGAGGAAGCTCGGCTCACGCGGCTCGGCACCGAGAAATTCATGCTCGACGGACGCCACACGGGCACCGGTGGCGGCAACCACGTGACCTTGGGTGGCGCCACGCCGGCCGACAGCCCGCTGCTGCGCCGGCCCGACCTGTTGCAGAGCCTCATCACGTATTGGCAAAACCATCCGGCGCTGTCGTACCTCTTCTCCGGCATGTTCATCGGACCCACCAGCCAGGCGCCCCGCGTGGACGAAGCGCGCGACGACCGGCTCTACGAACTGGGCATCGCTTTCCAGCAGCTGGCGCGCAAGCAAACGCCAGGGCAGGAAACGCCGCAGCCGTGGCTCACCGATCGGTTGCTGCGCCATCTGCTGACCGACTTGACGGGCAACACGCACCGGTCGGAATTCTCGATCGACAAGCTCTATTCGCCCGACGGTCCCACCGGGCGCCTGGGCCTGCTTGAATTCCGCGCGTTCGAGATGCCGCCGCACTACCAGATGAGCGCCGTGCAGATGGTGCTGCTGCGCGCGCTGGTGGCGCGATTCTGGCGCGAGCCCTATCGCGGCAGGCTGATTCCTTGGGGCACGGCGCTGCACGATCGCTGGCTGCTGCCGCATTTCGTGGCTGCGGACATCCGCGACGTGGCCATCGATCTCGGCCGCGCCGGCTATCCGGTC
>JANMCS010000062.1:0-4506 GCA_031361405.1 Betaproteobacteria bacterium | reverse complement strand
CATGCACGGCGCTGCTGAAGCCGTTACTCCTTTCGTTGTTAATAATCCACTGCTCCAGGGTTCTCGAGCAAATGATGGGCATCGGATGCGATATTGAATCTATCCGTCTGCATGGGTACGCTGATGATGGTAGGACCGAGTTTTCTAACGCGCACCATCAAAAGGTACTAAGGATGCTCTGCATAACCCACCGTGATCCGTGCTTCTCGACGGACCACTGACTTGAGACCACACGCACATGAAGCAACTCAACCTGAGCTTGAACCTCGGAACCAAGGCTGCCCGACGAAACCACCGTCCTGCGCTTTCGCCACCCGCTGGAAATGCACCGACGCCAATAAGGCAGTGAAGTGGCACATCGCCATGCGACGCGGATCGCTCGGTCACTCTCTGGGCGAAGGCATTCAGCCCCCGCCGAAGACCGCCGAATGATCGAAAGCCTTAACTTCCCCATCCGTCAGGCATATACTTTGATATATGCCACATGGGGAAACAGCCATGAGCCAAGTAGCCAAACTCTTCACCAATGGCCGCAGCCAGGCGGTTCGCCTGCCAGTCGCTTACCGGTTCGACGCCAAGGAAGTCTTCATTCGCCAAGACCCGGAAACAGGAGACGTGATCCTGTCGCGCCGGCCAACAACTTGGGATGACTTCTTCGCGGCGCTCCACGGGGTCGACGTGCCGGCCGACTTTCTGAGTGAGAAGGAGCGCGACCAGGGAACCGCTACACGGGATCCGTTCGAGGGTTGGACGGAGTGACGCGCTACATGCTGGACACCGACACGGTCAGTTGTCTGGTCAAGTCGCATCCGGCCGTGGCGGGGCATATGGTGGCCGTGCCGATGACATCGCTCTGCGTGTCGGCCATCACCGAAGGCGAGCTGCTGTTTGGGCTGGCCCGGCGGCCGGAAGCCAAGCGGCTGCATGTCGTCATGCGGGAGTTCCTGCGCCGTGTGGAAGTCCTGCCCTGGGACAGCGCCTGCGCAGAGCGGTATGGAACCGTGCGAGCTGAAATGAAGGGGCGCGGCAAGAAACTTGCGTCGCTCGATTTGCTCATTGCCACGCACGCACTGAGCGTGGGAGCGCTCCTGGTCACCAGCGACAAGGCTTTCGGTCGGGTGGCGAACCTGCCTCTTGAAGATTGGACGCAATAAGTAGCCATGCTTGCAGCCCATCCGGTAAACCAACCGCCACCATGCCGAATGGAATCAGCACCTATCCAAAACAGTCACAGGGAGCCCCATGGGTGATGTCACCGTCCTCTTGCAAGCGGCACGGTCCGGCGAAACGCTGGCTGTGGGGCGCATCTTCGAGCTGCTGTACCCGGAGCTGAAGCGCATCGCGCATGCCAAGCTGCGCTATCGCGACGATCGGCTGCTGTTGGAAACCGGCGCGTTGGTGAACGAAGCCTACTTGCGCCTGCTCAAGATCGATCGCCTCGCCGCCAATGATCGCGGCCACTTTCTCGCCTATGCCGCGCAGGTGATGCGCTCGGTGGTGGTGGATCTGGTGCGCGAGCAGCAGGCCGAGCGGCGCGGTGGCGCGCAGGGCTTTGTCACGCTCGACACCGCGGCGCTCAACAGCGCCCAGCCGCAAGGCGAGGACGAGATCCTCCAGGTGCACGAGGCGCTGGCCGAGCTGGCGCAGATCGACGAGCGCCTCGTGCGCGTGGTGGAGATGCGCTACTTCGTCGGCCTGTCCAACCAGGAAATCGCCGACAGCCTGGGCGTGACCACTCGCACGGTGGAACGCGATTGGGAAAAGGCGCGCAGCTACCTGTTTGCGGCCATGCGCAACGATTGATGGCGGCCAGGCCGCAACGTTTTTCGCCGTCGTGCGGGGAGCGATGTCGGTTTGACGCATTGGAATCCGTGTTCCCGGGTGTTGACCCCGGATTCAGGCTCGCATGACCATCGCCCGCGCCGACTGGCCTCGACTGCTCGATCTGGTCGAGCAGGCACTCGACCTGCCCGCGCCACAGCGCGAGCGTTGGCTGATCGCGCTCGATCTGCCGGGGGAGCTGCGATCCGCCTTGCGCGGGCTGCTCGAAGACCGGCGCGCGATCGAGACGGATGACTTTCTGGGCGTGCTGCCGGCCGTGTCTGTCGGCGAAGCCGACGCTGCCGGCCAGAACCAGATCACCGCCGGCACCCTGATCGGCCCGTACCGCCTGCTGCACGAACTCGGCCAAGGCGGCATGAGCACGGTGTGGCTGGCCGAGCGGGCGGACGAGCAGGTGAAGCGGCCGGTGGCGCTGAAGCTGCCGCATGCCGGGCCGGGGCAGGAGCTGCTGGCCCGCCGGTTGTTGCGCGAACGCAAGATCCTGGCAGAGCTGGAGCATCCGCACATCGCGCGGCTCTATGACGTAGGCCTCACCGAGTCGGGCATGCCTTACCTGGTGATGGAGTTTGTGGAGGGTCAGACCTTGTTGGCGCATGCCGATGCGCATCGATTGACGATTCCGCAGCGCCTTGCGCTGTTCCAGCAAGTGCTGAGCGCGGTGCAATACGCCCACGGCAAGCTTGTGCTGCACCGTGATTTGAAGCCCAACAACATCCTTGTCACGCCGAGCGGTGAGGTGAAGCTGCTCGACTTTGGCATCGCCAAGGTGATGGCGGACGAAGGCAGCCTGCCAGACGCCACGGAACTCACCCGCGCTGCCGATCGCAGGCTCACACCAAGCTATGCCAGCCCCGAGCAACTGCTCGGCCAATCCCTCGGCACCGCCAGCGATGTGTACTCGCTCGGCGTGATCCTCTACGAATTGCTCTGCGGCGACCGGCCCCACGGCACGACGACCGGTTCCGCAGCGCAGCTGGAAGCCGCTGTCCTCAACGACGAACCACGCCCGCCGAGCCGTCGCATCCCGCACAAAGCGGCGTTGAGCGCCCGTGCCGCATCCGCGGGCGCGCTCACCAAGACGCTGCGCGGCGATCTCGATGCCATCGTCATCAAGGCCCTCGCCAAGTTGCCGCTGCAGCGCTACCCATCCGCCGAGGCCCTGGGCGCTGACCTGAATCATTGGTTGACAGGCGAGCCCGTCACCGCGCGTTCACCCGGCGCCTGGGTCTACTTCAGCAAGTTCGTGAAGCGACACACCCTGAGTGTGAGCTTGGGCAGCAGCGCCATCGCCGCTTTGCTGGTAGCCAGCGCCGTCGCATTGATCCAGAGCCGCACGGCACAGCGAGAAGCCGAGCGTGCCGCCACGGCGCGCGACTTCCTGCTTCAGCTCTTCGAGGAAGCGGCGCCTGATCGTTTGGGCGGTGTGGACTTGACGGCCATGCAACTGCTCGAACAAGGCCGCCAGAAAGCACAAGCGCGGCTCGGCGACCAGGCACGCCTGCAGGCGGAGTTACTCGCTGGGATCGGCGAGGCGCAGTACCAGGTGCGCGACATGACGGGTGCCGATGCGGCACTCAGCCAAGCGGCCGACTACTTCAGGGCCACTGGAGACAATGCAAGGGAAGCGGCGGCCCGGTTGACGCGCCTTCAGATTGCCATCGATGAAAGCAATTTCAATGTCGTCGATGGCTTGTTGCGAGACCTGGAGCCCTTGGCAACTTCTATTCGCGACGATCGCCTGCTCTATCTCCGATGGCTCAACGCACAGGGCAAATACGCCGAGCTGGTTGGCAACAACGAAGCGGCAAGCAACTGGCAACAGCAGTGCATCGATCTGGCCGTAGTGAGCGACTCCCGGCAAGCCACTATCGCATTCAAAGCGCGCCTGGACTTGGCCCTCGTGCTGATGCGCATGGGCGAGTTGAGCGCGGCGGAGGCGCAGTTGACAGCCGCCCAAAGCATTACCCTATTCGACGAGGCGTTCTCCGAGGCGGAGAAGACCTTTCGCCTGGCAGACGCGCGAGCGTCGCTTGATCTGGATCTTCAGCGGATCGAATCACTTTCGAAGTGGCTGCCCGTCTCCCTGGCATGGTGCGAGCAGCAGTTCGGCCCGTACGGTAAAAAGTGCGGGGTGCTGAGGTACAAGCATCTCATAGCATCGCTGCTCCGCGGCGATCCTCAGCCCACCAGATCTCTGATTTCTGAACTCAATCGCTGGCTGGAGCAAAAGACATCCCCGCAGGCGCGTTTTGACATGGCACTGCGTGGTGTACAAGTGCTGGCGGTCAACGGCATGACCGATCGGCAATTGGAGCCAATCGCCATACTGGAAAGCTTGGTTGATCCAAAGGCAACGCCATGGCTGCCAATCGCCATGCGCATACCCGCGTTGCTGACGCTGTCCGAAGTCGCGCTTCGGGCAGGCGACCACACACGCTCGCAAATGTGGTTGTCCCGAGCCGAAGCGTTGGTCGACATTTCGGGCGGCGAGCGAGACGTGGCGCTGTTCCACCTGAAGCTCGCTCAAGGCCTGGCATTGCAATCCCTCGGCAAGGATCGAGAAGCGCTGACCTCCATGTCCGAACTTTGCGAACGCTCCCCCTGGTCCCTCGGCCTCAGTCTTGCTCGCTTGAATTGCGCACGATCGCTGGCGGCGATCGGCAA
>JANMCS010000053.1:0-5407 GCA_031361405.1 Betaproteobacteria bacterium | reverse complement strand
CAAGCTCGCCGCCACGCTCAGCCTGATGACCGCGCTGGCCGCAGCGCCTGCCGCCGCCGCCACCGACTATACGGATCTCTGGTGGAATTCATCCGAGAGCGGCTGGGGTGTCAATTTCATCCAGGCCGACAATTTCATCTTTTCCACATTTTTCATCTATGGCACGACCGGTCAACCCACCTGGTTCACCGGCCAGTTGACGCTGGACGGCAGTGGCATCTGGTCGGGACCGCTTTATGTCACCAGCGGCACCTACTTCGGCGCGGCCTGGAACCCGGCGCAGAACGGCATTCGCCAGGTCGGAACGGCGACGTTTGCCCCGGCGACCGACGCTTCCGGGACGCTTACGTACAACGTCGATGGCGTCAACGTGTCCAAGCAGATCATCCGGCAGACCCTCAAGACGATCCCGCTTGGGGGCAGCTACCAAGGTTCCGTTTTCACCATCGTCAGCGGTTGTAGTAATCCCGCGCAAAACGGGCGGGCGAGTCGTTATTCAAGCATTGCCGTCACCCAAACCGTTGCGGGCAACATCACGCTTGACTTCGGTATCCAGGGTGCCGGCACCTGCACGTTCAACGGCAATGCCAACCAGTTCGGGCAGATCTATCAAATCCCTTCCGCCACGTATACCTGCGGCGCCGCCGGCGCGACGATCCTCGTGACCAACCTCAAGGCCACCGCGCAGGGGATCGAAGGTCAATGGCAGGGTCCGATCGGTGGTGGCTGCACCGAAAGCGGCTTCTTCACGGGCACCCTGCAATAGTCGACGGGCCTGCCGCCGATCGCGCCCGCCCGCCGATTGACGCGGGCGGGCGGGATCGGCGGTTTTTTTTGGTCACGTGGTGCCGCCGGTTGCGCGGCATTCAGACTTTCGCTGCGTGAACCCTCAAGGTCCGCACATCGCGATCAGGTCCACGCCGTCGCCCTCGGGAATCCAGCCTTTGCCGACCATCTCATCGCGTACCGCACGTTCGATCGTGTAGCGGTGATTGGTGTCGGCATGGTTATTGAAGACCCTGTAGATCGGCTTCGAACCTGCCGGGCATACGCCGCCGCTCGGCACAAACAATTGCGCGTAGTTGGGCTCCTCCAGCACGAAGTAGGGATGCGCAACGCGGGTCGCATTGCACTCCGCCTCGCCCCGACCGAAGAAGTGTGAATTGCCCAGTGCCGGCGGAATGTAAAACCGGCACACCTGGCTGGTGCCGTTCTGCGCCGTCGCGAAGGCCTTGAACGACTTGCCCGTGCGTGTCCATCGCGGCGACGTCAAGCCAGCGTCCAGGTTGGCGATTTCAGCCGCGGTCCACGTGATGAAGTAGTGATCGAGCGTCGCGTTGTAGTACTCGATCACTTCCACCGTCGGTATGGCGGCCAGGGCGACACCGGCGCTCACGCCGATCGTGACCAGCGGCAACTCGTAGTAGCCCTCGCTGGTGTACATGACCAATTGCGACCGGGCGGTGCCAATGTTGGCCGGGGTTGCGTTGAGCGCAACCGTGCAGCTTGCGCCTGGAGCGATCACCGTGCCGGGTCCGCATCCGTTCACGCGCGCGAACTGCGTGCGGTCGCCCACGTCCGCCGTCTGGATCGACAACGGCGCATTGCCGCTGTTGGTAAACGTCACATTCTGCGGCACCGACGTCATGCCGATCGTGGCGCTGCCGAAATCCACCACCGGCGGCAGCGAGCACACATACGATGCCTGCATGCCCGACGGCAATCCGTATAGGCAGCGGCATCCGCGAATATCGTCGGCCTGCGGGGTGACCAGCGGACTGTAACCCGTCATCGGAGGACCCGCCATTACCGCGGTTTCGACATTGGAGTGGGAGAGACCAAGCGCATGACCCCATTCGTGCGTCATCAGCCGGTCGACGTCCGCGAGCGTACGCACGTTGGCGATGTTGAGGGTGATGTCGGCATCGATCAGCACGCGCTGCGGCCCGGCCATCGCGTACCAGACATAGGTCCATGCGCCGAAGGTGGGGTCGAGCGAACCCCAGCCCACCACGCTGGAACCGTCGGGTTGATTGCCGTTCGCTCCGTCCGCAACCAGCGTGTTGGGCGCCGTGGTCGTCTCGCCTTCGTACTGATAGGTGGCGCCGCATTGCGACGTCCATTTATTGAACGTGGCCTGCAATTGCGCGATGATCGCCGCCTTGGCGCCGGCCAGTTCAGCCGGCGCATTCGCGTGGTTGTATTTCCAGCGCATCGGCGTCATCCAGCGGGCTGACGGCGCGAATTCGAGTTGGAATTTGGAAGCGGTCTGCGCGCTCATCCCCACCGGCAGCTTGGCCTGGCGCAGCGAATGATCGGCGGCTTGTTGCGCGCCTGCGATTACCGCGACCAATGCAAGGCCAACGCCAAGTGCGACGGAGAGCAGAATTCGTTGACGAGAATTTTTCGCGGACGATTCCATGATCGGTAGGTGTCGCGATCAGGATTGATGCCTGCCATCCCAGGAGCCCCTGACGCGAACTGATTATTGACGCCTCCATCCTGTCGCGTCCCCGGCGGGCATACCATGGGAAAAGGCCGATAGTTTTGTAGGACACTGTAGTAGCACAGGATGCGATCGAGCAGATATTCATCGGTGTAAGCGCGTGAAAGATCCTTTGTAATCAGCACCAAAGGTAAATTATTCGATTGTCAGCGGGGTTCCCGCCACAGGGTGTCGTGTAGGAGCGACAAATGGGACCGGGACTTGCCAGGTCTATCCCGGCGCATGGGTGCCCTGGTCGCGATGACCCGGTCAACCCGGCACGGTCAGCCCGCCGGCGCCAGCGCCCGGGCCAGCACCTGCACCACATGGACAGCGGCGCGCGGACCGCTCGCGCGTGTGCCGTCGGCAATCTGATGGCGACAACTGGTTCCGTCAGCCACCAGCAACGTCGCGGGATCGGCGCTGCGTACCGCCGGCAGCAGCGACAGCTCGGCCATCTGCATCGACACGTCGTAGTGCGCCGCTTCGTAGCCGAAGCTGCCCGCCATGCCGCAGCAGGTCGATTCGATCACATCGACGGCCAATCCTGGAATCAACTGCAGCACCCTTTGTGCCGGCGTCACGGCGTCGAAGGCTTTCTGGTGGCAATGGCCGTGCAACAGCGCGCGCATCTCGGGGAGCGCCACCAGCGGCACCTGCAACCGGCCGGCGCCGTGTTCGCGCACCAGAAATTCCTCGATCAGCAGCGCGTTTTCTGCCAGTCGCTGCGCCGCAACGCCAAGGTCCATGACCAGGAATTCGTCGCGCAGCGTGAGAAGGCAGGATGGCTCGAGTCCCACCACGACTGCGCCACGCGCGACGTGCGGCGCCAGCGCTGCAACCACGCGCCGGGCCTCGTGCTTCGCTTCATCGACCAAGCCGGCGGCGAGAAACGTGCGGCCGCAGCACAGCGGGCGCCCGGGCTCGGCGTCATCGGCGCGGGCACGGGCGACGGCCACGGACAGGCCCGCCGCGCGGAGCACCGCCAGCGCGGCGTGCGCGATGTCCGGCTCGAAATACTGCGTGAACGTATCGACGAACAGGATCACCTCCGGCGTGCCCTCTTCCGCTGCGGCATCGCGTTGCGAGCGCCGGAACGTGTCGCTGCGCCACCGTGGCAACGAGCGCTGGGCCGACAATCCCGTCCACGCCTGCGTCACTCGTGCCACACCCGGTATCGCGTCCCGCAGATTGGCCAGCCACGGCACCCGCGCGGCCCACGGCGCCCAGCGCGGCAGGAAAGCGATCGCGCGCTCCCGCAGCGACAGGCCGTGCGCACGCTGCCAGTGGTGCTGGAACTCGATCTTCATCTTCGCCATGTCCACGCCGGTGGGGCAATCGCGTCGGCAACCCTTGCAGCCCACGCACAGGTCGAGCGCGGCGCGCACCGGCGCGGAAGCGAGGTCGGGGCCGAGATGTCCCGACAGCGCCAGCCGCAGCGTGTTGGCACGTCCCCGCGTCACGTGGATCTCGTCGCGCGTCACGCGGTAGCTCGGGCACATCGTGCCGGCATCGAACTTGCGGCAGTGGCCGTTGTTGTTGCACATCTCAACCGCTTTGGCGAAACCCTGCGCCGGATCGCCGCCGGTGCCCGGCGCCGACACCGTGTCGGTCACTGGTTCGTTCTGGACATTCCACGCCGACCAGTCGAGTGCCGTGGCCACCGGGAGCGTCCGGTGCGTCGGGGGAAAGCGGAACAGCGTGGTGTCGTCCATGCGCGTGGGTCGCACGATCTTGCCGGGATTCATGAGCCCGGCGGGGTCGAAGAGATCCTTGATTTCCTCGAAGGCACGCGTGAGCCGCGGACCGAACTGCCACGCCACCCATTCGCTGCGCACCAGGCCGTCGCCGTGCTCGCCGGAGAATGCGCCCTTGTATGCGCGGACCAGCGCGCCGGCCTCTTCCGCAATTGCGCGCATCTTCGTCGCGCCGTCGCGGCGCATGTCGAGGATCGGCCGCACATGCAGCGTGCCCACCGATGCATGTGCGTACCACGTGCCGCGCGTGCCGTGCTTGCGAAAAATATCGCTCAGTCGGTCCACATAGTCGGGCAAATGTTCGAGCGGCACCGCGCAATCCTCGATGAAGGACACCGGCTTGCCGTCACCGCGCAGGCTCATCATGATGTTGAGACCCGCCTTGCGCACCTCCCACAGCGCTCTCTGCGGCGCAGCCGCCGCCATGCGCACCACGCTTCCCGGCAGCGCCAAGTCGCCCATCAGCGTGACGAGATCGTCCAGCCGGCGCACCGGCATTTCCGCCGCGTCGCCGATGAATTCCACCAGCAGGATGGCTTCTGGCTCGCCAGTGAGCGCGGCATCGATCACGGGCCGGAACGCCGGATTGCCGCGGGCGAGATCGATCATCGTCCGGTCGACCAGCTCCACTGCCGACGGACCAAGACGGACGATGTCGCGCGTGCACTCCATCGCCCGCCGCAGCGACGGAAAATTGACCACGCCAAGTGTGCGGTGCTGCGGCAGCGGCGCCACGGCCAACGTCAGTTGGCGCGTCCACGCCAGCGTGCCTTCGCTGCCGACCAGCAGGTGCGCAAAGTTGACGCTGCCATCCGTGGTGTAGGGCCGCACGCTGCGCGGATGGAAGATATCGATGTTGTAGCCGCCCACGCGGCGCAGCACGGAGGGTACACGCGCTTCGATTTCGGCATGTTCACGCGCACCGATGGCGTTCAGCGCATCGAGCAGCGAGCGCACGCGCGGCAGCGCGCCCTGCATGTCGAGGGCGGGGCCGAAGCGTGCCGCAGTGCCATCGGCCAGCAGTGCATCGATCGCCACCACGTTGTGCACCATGTTGCCGTAGGCGATCGAGCGCGAGCCGCAGGAATTGTTGCCGGCCATGCCGCCGAGCGTGCATTGCGCGGCAGTGCTGACGTCAACGGGAAACCACATGCCGTGGGGCTTC
>JANMCS010000604.1:0-2953 GCA_031361405.1 Betaproteobacteria bacterium | reverse complement strand
GACCGGCAAGAGCCGCCGCATCCCGATCATCCTGGTCGGTGGCAACTACTGGCGTGGACTGCTCGACTGGATGCGCGACCGGATGGTGGGCGAGGGCATGATCGGCGCCGCCGACATGGACCTGATGCAGGTCATCGAGGAACCCGCGGCCATCGTCGAGGCCATTTTCGCGTTCTACGAAAGCCGCGGCTTCGTGCCGTCGCGCGAAGAGCGGGAGAAGATGCTGAATCTGTAGCGCGCACCGGGCCTGTGCACGCTTCCGCGCGCAAAGGCTGCACCACCCACGTTGCCAACGGCGGATCGGGCGCGGCCTTTGGTAGAATCGGGTTATCTTGGATTCGCTCACCTTCAGATCGCGGTTTGGCCTCGTCATCGTGCTGGCGTGCGGGATGGGCATGGCCGCAACGGCCCTCGCGCAGACACCGTCGCCACTGCCGCCGCCCGCCCCGCCGGCCACCACGCCGCCGCCTTTGCCCGATGTGAGCGGCGACCCCGAGCTCGAGCCGCAGATCACGATCCGGCGCACGGACACCGAGACCATCGAGGAAGCCCGCGTCAACGGCGAATTGCGCTATCTCAAGGTGACACCGCGCGGCGGTGGCCGCCCGTATTACCTGGTCCCAAGCGGCAACGGAACGACGTTCATCCGCCGCGACACGCTCGACTTCGGACTCAGGGTGCCGATGTGGCTTCTGTTTTCGTGGTGAACTGAATCTGCCGCTCACGGCGCTGCGCCGTTGCGCCGTCGGCGCGACGCAACCATCCCCGCTCCGCGGCCACGCTCCCCGCTCCATGTCCGTCTACACGCTGGTAACTGCACCCGATCTCGAGGCATGGCTCACGCGGTATGCCGTCGGCGTGCTCACCGACCTGCAGCCGATCGCGACGGGCATCGAGAACACGAACTATTTCGTCACGACCGAGCGCGGCCGGTATGTGCTGACGCTGTACGAACGCCTGCCCGCGGTGGAACTGCCGTTCTACCTCAATCTCATTGCCCACCTCGCCCGTGCCGGTGTCGAAGTGCCCGCGCCCGAGGCCGACCGCACCGGTGCGTTGTTTTCGATGTTGAATGGCAAACCCGCCGGGTTGCTCGCGCGGGTCGAGGGCGCACCCGTGCGCGACCCCGCGCCGGCGCACTGCGCGCATGTGGGCAACGCGCTGGCGCGTTTGCATCTCGCGTCGCAGTCCTACCGGAGCCGCCTCACCAACCGCCGCGGGCCCGCGTGGTGGCGGCAGGCGGCGCGCGCGGTGAAGCCCTTTCTCGACGCCGGGCAATGCGCGCTGCTCGACGCCGAAATCAAGTTCCAGACCGGCTTCGGACGCGGCCGGATGCCCAAGGGCGCCATCCACGGCGATCTCTTCTGCGACAACGTGCTCTTCGCGGGCGATCGCGTTGCCGGCATCATCGACTTCGGCTTCGCAGCCACCGACTTCTTTGCCTACGATCTTGCCATCACCGTCAACGACTGGTGCGTCGATGCGGCGACCGGCGCGCTGGTCCCCGCGTGCACCGAGTCGATGACTGCCGCCTATGCGGCGGTGCGGCCGCTCACCGCCGAGGAGCGCGAAGCATGGCCGGCGCTGCTGCGCGCGGCGGCGCTGCGCTTCTGGCTGTCGCGCCTCTACGACCTGCACTTGCCGCGGTCCGGCGAATTGATCCATGCGCACGACCCGGCGCACTTCGAGCGCGTGCTGCGCGCCCGCGTGGCCATCATGCCCGCCTTCCCCACGCCTGCGTGAACCCATGAGCGAAACCGTGCGCCAATTCCCCTTCACCCGCCATCCCGCCCGCCAGGGCATGGTGTGGCTGACGCGGGCGTGGCGCATGTTCAACCAGCATCGACTGGCGTGGATTGTCCTGCTGCTGGGCTACTACCTGCTCCTGCTGTTCACGCGCGCGATTCCGTTCATCGGCCCGTGGGCGATGACCATCATCAAGCCCGTGCTCGCCGTGGGCCTGCTCGCGGCCGCGTGGAACCAGGAGCTCGGCAAGACGCCCGCGCTGAGCCAGATCATGCAGGGCTTCCGGGCCAATCTCTGGGCGCTGCTGCCGATCGGACTGTTCTTCATGCTCGGCATGACCGCGGCGGTGTTCGCGTCGTCGCTCGTCGATGGCGGCAAGCTGATCGAATTCATCACGGCGAGCGCCGATGCCACCGAAGAGGACGTGGCCCGTGCGCTGGCCGATCCGCAGCTGCAGTTCGGCATGATGTTTTCGGCGCTGCTGTCCGTGCCGGTGCTTGTGTCCACGTGGTGGGCGCCCGCGCTGATCGTGTTCCAGGACGCGGGTCCCGGCCGGGCGTTGCTTGCCAGCATGCGCGCGGCATTCGCCAACTGGCGGCCTCTGCTGATCTACGGCCTCGGCATGTTCTTCTACGGCGTGGTCGTGCCGGGACTCGTGGTGAGCGCGCTGCGTGTGATGCTGCCACCCGCCGTGGGGCAGGTCATCGTGCTGGCGCTGCTGCTGCCATACCTGTCGTTTTTTGCCGCCACGCTGCACATCTCGGACTACGTCAGCTATCGCGACGTGTTCCACACCGACGAGACGCTCGCACCGCCGTCCTCTCCGCCGTCCGCTCCGCCGACGCCGGAAGCCTAGCCCGCAGGGCGCGCGACGCCCGCTATGCAGCCTCGAGCTTGGCGTACTCCAGCGCCAGCCACTTCACGCCTTCGTCACGGAAGTTGACCTGCACGCGTGCGTCGGCCCCGCGGCCTTCGGCATCGATGATGATGCCGAGACCGAAGCGCGCATGCTTCACGCTTTGCCCGATGCGCCATCCCGACGCCGCCGGCGTGGCCTGCGGCGCGCTGGTCACGCGACCCCACTCCGCGTCATCGACATCGATCGCGCGCCGGCGATACGGCGACAGCCACTGCACCAGATCCTGCGGCAGTTCACTGACGAAACGCGACGGAATGCCATAGCGCGTCTGGCCGTGGAGCATCCGCG
>JANMCS010000588.1:0-9975 GCA_031361405.1 Betaproteobacteria bacterium | reverse complement strand
ATACCGTCGGCCTGCAGGTTGTTGGGCCCCCATACCTTGAACCACCAGTCCTTGCCCCATTCGTCGTCGATCTTGCGCATGGCGCGCCGAAAATCCAGTGCCTCGCTGATCGATTCCTCAACCAGCGCGGTGCCGCCGGGCGGGCATGCGCTGGTACAGGAGTCGATCAGCGAGGCGCTCGATTTTCGCCGTGCGATGCGCCAGGTGGACGACGAGTGGGGCAAGGACGGGTGGTTCAAGGTGTGGGGCCCCGATCGGCTGTCCGCGGAAGGCATCGACCGCAACGACTGGATCCTGCGCGCCAACGAGAAGTGGCACGGCTTCGGCAATCTCGCCTCCGGCTTCAACATCCTCGACCCGATCAAGGCCACGATCATCACGCCGGGACTCGATGTTTCCGGCAAGTTTGCCAAGACCGGCATCCCGGCGTCGATCGTCACCAGGTATCTGGCCGAGCACGGCGTAATCGTGGAAAAGACGGGGCTGTACTCGTTCTTCATCATGTTCACGATCGGCATCACCAAGGGCCGCTGGAACACGCTGGTCACCGCGTTGCAGCAGTTCAAGGATGACTTCGACAAGAACCAGCCGCTGTGGCGCATCCTGCCCGAGTTCTGCGCCAAGCAGCCGCGCTACGAACGGGTGGGGTTGCGCGACCTGTGTCAGCAGATTCACGAGATGTACAAGAGCAACGACGTGGCGCGGGTCACCACCGAGATGTACCGGTCGGACATGCAGCCGGCGATGAAGCCGTCGGACGCCTTTGCTTGTATGGCGCACCGGGAAATCGATCGCGTCGAGATCGACAACCTGGAGGGCCGCGTGACCGGCGTGTTGCTGACACCGTACCCGCCGGGCATTCCGCTGCTGATTCCCGGCGAGCGTTTCAACCGCACGATCGTCGAATACCTGAAGTTTGCACGCAGCTTCAACGAGAAATTCCCGGGCTTCGAGACGGACATCCACGGCCTCGTCAAGACCAGTGACGAAGGCAGGACGCGCTACTTCATGGATTGCGTGCGGCAGCGCTGAGGTAGCGTCGAGGCGGGGTGCGCTGCGGGGCTACTTCTTCGGGGCGGCGTCGCCCTGCTTGCGTATGCGCGCCAGTTCCGCCCGCAGCCAGTCGCTGCTTGGCTGGACCACACCGCCGCAGCGAACCATGTAGGCGCCGCCGTCCATGCTGCTCGACGTGGCTGCATTCGCGATGAAGTCATCGGTGTCCTGCACCATGTCTCGCCGCAGCAGGTATTGGTATTTGGTGTCGAGATGCGCGCGGGCGGCGCGGGCGTCGTACCACTGTCCGCTGCGCTGGAATTCGCATCCGGACGCCTCGAGATGCGCCAGCAGATGCCTGATCTCCCGTTGGGATGCCGGCGACGGAACTGCCGCCGCTGGCATCGCGATCATCAATCCGGCAACCGTGATGCATGCAAGGTGTGATCGGCGCATGGAGCCTAACCTCCGCTGATGAGAGGAGCGACGCGCGGTGTGCCGTCAGGCAACGCGGGCTGACATTCGGTGAATGCACGCACCGCGCAGCTGGCACAGGTGGTCGAGTCGAGGCGCGGATAAATGGTTTCCAGCGCACGGGCCTTGGTGGCGAAAATTGCCGCAGACCCGAAGGCATCGATGAATCCGCCACGCTCCAGGGTCTCGTGCACGCCGGGCTTCAGGTTGCACAGGTACAGCGTGACGCCCTGGTCGCGCAGCCGCCGCGCCGCGTTGACCAGGAAATCGCCGCCGGACACGTCGATGAAGTTGACGCCGCTGCATACCAGCAGCACGTGACGCGCCGACGGGCATTGCGCGCGCGCCGCCTCGAGTTCGTCCTGCACATGCTCCACCGCGCCGAAGAAGAGCGAGCCGTCGACGCGCAGCAGATCGAGCTGCGGACACGACGGTGCGCCGGCGCCAAGTGCGACGAAGCGCCGTTGCGGCGAATCGGCATCGGGCCGCACGCGCGTCAACGCGGGATGCGTGGTGCGGCTGAGATAGACGAGCAGCGATGCGATCACCCCGACGAAGATGGCGAACTCGAGCTGGATCGTCAGCGTGGAAACGAACGTGACCAGCAGCACCGCCAGGTCGCCGCGGCCGGTGCGGGCGATGCGGCGCATTTCCGCGACGTCGATGAGGTTTCGCGCCACCACGAAGAGCAGCGCGGCCATCACGGCGAGCGGCAGGAATGCAGCGAGCGGTGCCACGGCGAACAGGACGGCGAGCAGGAACAATCCGGAAAATACCGCTGCGAGCGGCGTCTTCGCGCCGGCCTCGTAGTTGACCCCGCTGCGATTGAACGAGCCGGACGACGGATACGCGGAGACGAAGGCCCCCACGACGTTGGACAGGCCCTGGCCGATGAACTCCTGGTTGCCGTCGATGCGCTGGCCCGATTTGACCGCGATGGCGCGCGCAATGGCCACGGCCTCGGTCAGGCCGAGCACCGTGAGCGCCATGGCGGCGGGTACCAGCTTGCGCCAGGTTTCCGGATCGAACGACGGCGATGACAGCGCCGGTAACGCCGACGGCAGCGGTCCGAGCGTCGGCACGGCTGCCACCCCGGCGCGCGCCAGCAGCCATGCAGCCACGCTGCCGGCGACCATGGCAACGACCATGTAGGGGAGGTGCGGCCAGAGTCGCCTCGACAGCACCGCCACGATGAGCGTCAACGTGGCGGTCGCGGTGATCCACGGATCGAGCCCGGCGAGGCCATTCGCGAACGCGTGCACGCTTTCGAAGAAATCGGCGCCGACGGGGATGCGGACGCCGAAGAAATTCTTGAGTTGCGCGGCGATGATCAGGAGGCCTGCGCCGGCGGTGAAGCCGACGATCACCGTATGCGAGATGAAATTGACGAGTGCGCCCAGGCGCGCCACGCCCATGGCCAGTTGCATCAGACCCACCAGCAGCGCCAGCGTCAGCACCAGCGTGATGTACTCGCCGGACTGCGGCAGCGCCAGCGGCGCGATCGTCGCAAAGACGACCAGCGACAAAGCGTTGGTCGGCCCCGAGATCTGGTGCCACGATGACCCCCAGAGGGCGGCGATGACCACCGGCACCATCGCGCAGTAAAGCCCGAATTGCGGCGGCAGCCCGGCCAGCGTGGCGTAGGCCACGCCCTGGGGCAGTACCACCAGTGCGCCGATGAGTCCCGCCACGAGATCAGCGCGCATCGTGGCGCGGGTGACGCGATGGCGCCAGGCGAGAAACGGCAGGAACTTCACCGCGGCGGGCATGGCGCTCATGGCGTGAGGCCGCCGTCGACTGGCGATGCCGTCGGTCCATCGCGTCGGCAGCAGATCGCGGTATTGCGCGCGGCGCGGATGCCCATGACAGGTCCAAGCATTGGGGTCGAGCCTCTGGCCGGCTGCGAAACCGCAAGTTTACTATCGGACCCGCGAGAGCCGGGCGGGTGGCCGGCCTATAATTCGCCGCGCTAACTTGCAAGCCATCCGCCGCCGGCATGTCGTCGGCATGGTGCACGGGGAGAATGGATGAAGGTCACGCTGATCGGGTCGCGCTACTTCGGGGCAACGGTGCTCGCGGCATTGCGCAAGGATGGTGTCGAGATTGCGCGCGTCGTCGCGCCCGCGGTCGACGACCGGCTGGCCGTGGCGGCGCAGGCGGCGGGAATCGACGTGCAGATCCTCGAGAATCCCAAGATCGTACCGGGGGCAGCGATACCCGACGATACCGGGCTCATCGTCGCGGCGCACACCCATGCGCGGGTCAGCAACGAGGCGCTGGCGCGGTCGCGGCTGGGCGGTGTTGGCTATCACCCATCGCTGTTGCCGCGGCATCGTGGCATCGCCGCGGTCGAGTGGACGATCCTTGAAGGCGATCCGATTGCGGGCGGCTCGGTCTACCATCTGGCGGACGGCTGGGATGCCGGCGCCGTCGCGGCGCAGGACTGGTGCTTCGTCGGCAAGGGCGAGACTGCGCGCGAGTTGTGGGAGCGCGCGCTGGCGCCGATGGGCCTCGCGTTGTTGACGCGCGTGGTGCGCCACGCCCGCGAGCAGGGTAACCTGCCGGCCTCCAAGCAGGACGAGCGGTTTGCCACCCGGGCGCCGATGATCCGCCGAACCATTGCACTCACCGAGGAAAATCAAGCCATGATCACGTCGCTGGTCGTCACCGTGATCGGTCCCGACCGACCGGGCATCGTCAGCCTGCTGTCCGCCAAGGCGCAGGGCTTTGGCGCCAACTGGGCCGGCAGCCGGATGGCCAGCCTGGCCGGCCAGTTTGCCGGCATGGTGCATTTCGAAGGGCCCACGGAACATGCTGACGCGCTGGCGGCGGCGCTGCAGGGTCTTGAGTCCGCCGACCTGCGCATCGTGATCGAGAAGAGTGGCGGCACGGTGGCGCCGGCAGGGCGCCGCGTGGTCAAGGTCGAACTGATTGGCCATGATCGCCCGGGCATTGTCCGCGACATGTCGGGCGCGCTCGCGCAGATCGCTGTCAGCATCGAGGAACTGCATACCGAGATCGTCAGCGGCGCGATGACGGCCGAGCAGCTGTTCAAGGTCAAGGCGCACCTGTTGGTGCCGCAGGCCGTGAGCAACGACGTGTTACGGCATGCGCTGGAGGCGCTGGCCAACGAGATGATGGTCGATATCGCGCTGTGAACGCGCGCGCGGCGCGCTCCTCGCGGTATTTGCCGCAGGAACCGCGCCGATGCGTTCGATTCCGCGTGGTGCGTACATCGTCGTGCATGCCTACTGACCGGAGAGTGGAAGTTTGCGTTCCCCCGGCCGTGCGAAGGTCTGCTCGACCAGCATCGCAATGGCGATGGATCCGCACATCACGGCGAACGCCACCCACGCGTAGGGGGACAGCAGCGGGATGCCGATCAGGATCAGGCCGTCTGATGCCGGCCTCGTGCAGCGCCTCATACACGCCGACCTGATACGCGCCCAGCGCGCCGCCGCCCTGCAATACCAGCACCACCTGTCCCGGCAATACCGAAGTGCGTCCGGCGCGGGTCTTGCCTGCAGACTTGCGGCCCTTTGCCGATGTCGTTGCCATGCGCGCCGCATCAGGTCGCTGCGCCGGGCTTCCCGCCCCCCTGTCGGACCGAATCGATGACGATGGACCCTGTCAAGACGACCGCCATCGTTGGTGACGGCTTCGCCGGCCCGACGCTGGTCCGGGCGCTCGAGTCCGGCCGGCCACCCGGACCCGAGGTGCTGTCGATCAGCGAAGAATCCTGCATGACGTTCAATCCGTCTCGCACAGGCAACATGCATCAGTGCGCAGGCGGTCGCGCTGGCGGCACTGCATCGTTGCCGCCTGAAGCGCACGCGGCCCATCCGGATACACGGATCAGGCCCCGCTCTTGTCGGCTTCCACCACGCCGGCAGCGATGAAGGCGTCGACCTGGGCATCCGTATAGTCGAATTCACGCAGCAACTCGCGTGTGTGTTCGCCGAGCAGGGGGGCCGGACGGTCCACGCGCGTGGGTGTGGCTGAAAAGTGAAGCGGACAGCCGATGGCGCGAGTGGCGCCGGCTTCGGGATGCACCAGGTCGACGACCATGCCGCGCGCCAGCGCTTGTGGATGGGTGAGCGCCTCACCCAGGGAATGGACGGGTCCTGCGGGCACGCCGGCCCCATCGAGCAGCGCCATCCATTCGGCGCGGGTACGCGTGACCAGCACCGCGTTCATCGCGACCACCAGCGCGTCGCGGTTGGCCATGCGGGCGGAGTTCGTCGCGAAGCGCGGATCACCCCGCCATTCGGGGTGACCCAGCACCTCGGCGATGCGTTCCCAGTTGGATTGGTTGGCGCCACCGATATTGATGAAGCCGTCACGGGCCTGGAACGCCTGGTACGGCGCCGTCAGGAGGTGCGCGGATCCGAGCGGCCCGGGCGACTCCCCGGTCGCGAAAAAGCTGGCGGCGTGCCAGTAGGTCTGCTGCAGCGCCGCCTCGAACAACGACGTGTCGACGATCTGTCCCTGTCCGGTTTTGAGACGATGCGCATAGGCGGCGAGGATACCGCTCACTGCAAGCAGTCCCGCATTGATGTCGGAAACCGGATTGCCGTTCTTCACCGGCGGTCGGCCGGGCTCCCCGGTGATGGCCATCAATCCGGCGAAGCCCTGCGCGACGAGATCGAAGCCACCTCGGTCGGCGAGCGGGCCGTCGCGCCCGAAGCCGGTGATGGCACAGTAGATCAGCGCGGGATTGGCCTCCGCCAGGACATCGTAGGCGAGCCCCAGTTTCTCCAGCGTGCCGCGCCGGTAATTTTCGACGAGGACGTCGGCGTGGCGCACCATCCGCAACAGGATCGCGCGGCCCTGCTCATGCTTCAGATCGAGCACGAGGCCGCGCTTGTTGCGATTCAGCATCATGAACGGCGCCGAGACGCCGTTGACGCGGGGCTCGCGATAGCCACGCGAATCGTCGCCGCCGCCCACTTTCTCCACCTTGATCACGTCGGCGCCCAGATCGGCGAGCATCGCGCCGCAGGTGGGTCCCGCCATGATCTGCGCGAGTTCCAGCACGCGCATGCCCGCGAGCGGGCCGGGATGGGGAGGTCTGCTCATCGGCCGAACATCGCCGGACTATGGCACCAGTTGCAATCGTGATGTCCGTACCGACGGCGAGTTCGACGGCCATGACCGGCAGGCGCCACGGCGCGTCTCAGTGCTTGATGAAGGCGGCCGCATCGCCCTGATGCTTTTTCTGCTGCTTGATCGACTTCTTTTCCTTTGCGGTGTGCTGCGCCTTTTTCTTGCTGGTCTTCGGCGGCTGATGCGACATGGCAAGCTCCTGTGGCGCGCCGCGAATTTGGCGCCTGACCACTATAGGCCAAAGTCTGACTGCGCGCCGCTTCACCGCCCGTGCGCACCCAGGCCGGCGCGGCGCGTCGATGGTTGTACAAGTGGCGACCGCGCGCGGGGGCCAACGCTTCGGTTACGCTGTCGGCGATGAATCCCCTGCACCCGAAGAAGCTGCTGCTGACGAAATGGACGGCGGTCCATCCCCTCGCGCGGGAGAAGCACTTTCTGGTGTCGAAGGTGATCCTCCCCGAATCTGCGGACGACAAGGTCCGCTGGGTCGAGCTCGAGGCCGTCCATTCGAAGGTGGTCCGGCGCCTGGCGTGGCGCGCGCTGTGTGACGACACGCAGTGGCGCCAGGGATGGGTATGACGATGGACTCGTTTCCCCATGACTTTCATGCGCTGGTCATCGGCGCATCGGGCGCGATCGGCGCGGCCTTTGGGCAATGCCTGCGCGCGACGCCCGGATGCGCACTGGTGGCGGAGTTGCATCGCCAGTCGATGCCGCCCGTCGACTTCGACGACCAAGGCAGCGTGGCTCGGGCCGCCGCCGCGCTGGCCGACCGGGCGCCGTTCCACGTGATCATCAATGCGGCAGGGCTGCTGCACTCGCCGCGGTTCATGCCGGAAAGGCGGCTGGCCGATCTCAACGACGAACAGATGCTGGCAACCTTTCGCGTCAATACGTTTGGCCCCGCGCTGGTGATTCGCCACTTTGCGCCCCTGCTCGATCCCGGCCGGGGGGTGCTGGCGGTTCTTTCCGCGAAGGTCGGCAGCATCGGCGACAATCGGCTGGGCGGGTGGTACAGCTATCGCGCGTCCAAGGCGGCGCTCAACATGATCGTGAAGACTGCGTCGATCGAGATCAGGCGATCGCGTCCGAATGCAATAGTGGTCGCGCTGCATCCGGGCACCGTGAATTCCAGGCTGTCGCAGCCGTTTCGCGGTGCCGAGATCGGTCGTGATCCCACCACGGCAGCGGCAGAAATGCTGCGCGTGATCGACACCTTGACCCCCGCCGACTCCGGAAAATTCTACGCGTTCAGCGGCAAGGAACTGCCCTGGTAGCCGGAACCCGAGGCGACCACAGGCTCAGCGGCCGACAAAGGCCGGCTTCCGCTTCGCGAGGAACGCCGCGTAGCCGGCACGAAAGTCCTCGGTATCGAAGCAGTCGAAGCATTCGTCCTGCTCGGCCGGCGTCAGCGGTTGCGGTTGCGCCAGTCGACGCGCGAACTTCTTGTGCCAGCGCGCGACGAGCGGTGCACCTTCGGCGATGCGCTGTGCGGTCGCGGCCGCTTCGGTCGCCACGTCGGCATCCGCGACGACGCGCGAAACGAGTCCGACGGTCTTCGCCTCCGCGGCTTCCATTATCCGGCCTTCGAGCAGGATTTCCAGTGCCACGGCGGGCCCCACCAGCCGTACCAGCGGCGCCATCTCGGCGTAGGCCATCACCAGGCCGAGATTCTTGATCGGCGCGCCGAAGCGGCTTCCCTCTCCGCAGATGCGCAGGTCGCACAGTGCGGCAATCTCGAGGCCGCCACCGACGCAGATGCCGTGAATCTGTGCGACCAACGGATGGCGACACGCGGCCAGCGCCTCGGCGGTCGCATGCATCACTGCGCCGTAGGCAATGGCTTGTGCCTTGTTGGCGCGCACGGTCGCGAATTCGCCGATGTCGTTACCGGGCGAGAAGGCTCGTTCGCCGGCGCCGCGCAGGATGATGCAGCGCAGGTCATTGGCGGCGGACAGTCGCGTGATGGCGTCGCCCAGTTCCTTCCACATCGTGATCGTCAACGCATTGAGCTTGTCGGGGCGATGCAGCACGACGGTTGCGATGAACGCGTCAACACTCACAACAATCGATTCGTTCATGGTCGGCACGCGTCAGGCAGGATCAGCGATAGAAGAGGTTGACCAAACCGAGGCCGGTGACCGGAACATAGGTGACCAGCAGCAGGATGGCCAACAAGACGGCGATGAACCAGACGTTGACGCGCGTGACGGCCCATACCGACTCCTTGGCGATTGAACTTGCGACCATCAACACGCTGGCGACCGGCGGCGTCTGTTGGCCGATGCCGAGATTGATCGTCACGATCAAGCCGAAGTGGACCGGATCGATGCCCACAGCTTTGACCAGTGGCATCACGACGGGCACCACCAGAATGATCGCGGCGGCGGAGTGAAGGAACATGCCGAGCAGCAGGAACAGGAGGTTGAGCAGCGCCAGCACGACCCACTTGTTGCTCGTCAGCTCGGATACCCCGCGGGCCAGCGCCTGCGGCGCCTGCACCTCCGTCAGGTACGTCCCGAGCAGCGCGCTGAAGGCCACCAGCAGCATGACCACGGCGGTCTGGATGGCACCTTCGACCAGCGCCAGGCGCAGGTGCTGCACATTGAGTTCGCGGTAGATGAGGAGCCCGACGAAAAGCGCGGCGACGACGGCGAGCGCGGCGCCCTCGGTGGCCGTCACCACGCCGCCGACGATGCCGCCGAGGATGATGACGGGCAACAGGAAGGCCCACAACGCATCGCGCGCGCTGCTGCGTACCCGTGCCCACGAAAACGCGAGCTCGCGCGGCAGGTTGTACCGGCGCGCAAGCACCGAGGCCATCGCCATCAGGCTGAAGCCGCCGAGAATGCCGGGCACGATGCCGGCGACGAACAACTGGACGACCGAGGTCTCGGCCATCACCGCATACAGGATCATCGGGATCGACGGCGGAATGATCACCGCCAAGGTTGCGGCGGACGACATCACCGCGGCTGCGAACGGCGCGGGATAGCCTTTGGCCTTCATGCCAGGAATCAGGATCGAGCCGAGCGCCGCGACGTCGGCCACGGCAGACCCGGAGATTTCGGCGAAGAACATCGAGGCGCCGATTGAGACGTGCGCCAGTCCGCCGCGCAGCCAGCCGAACAGCGCCGCCGCCACGGCGATCAGCCGCCGCGAAATGCCCGACGCATTCATGATCGCGCCGGCCAGGATGAACAGCGGGATCGCCAGCAGCGGAAAACTGGTGGCGCCGTTGTACGCGACGACGGCGAGGTTGGGCAGGATGCTCATGCCGTGCGTCGTGACCATCGCGATCACGGCCACGACGCCGAGCGCCACCGCGATCGGCACGTTGATCAGCACCAGTGCCAGCACGGCCGCGAACAGCCCCAGCATGATGGTCATGATGCCGACGCC
>JANMCS010000523.1:0-3383 GCA_031361405.1 Betaproteobacteria bacterium | reverse complement strand
CATGCAGGCCGGCCACCTCCATCGCCAGCAGGTTGTGGCAGGCGGTGACGCCCGACCCGCACTGATGCACGACTACGTCAGCCGACTTGCCGTCGAGAACGGCCTCCCATTCGGCGCGCAATGTCGCGGGGGACTTGAATGTGCCGTCCGCGCCGAGGTTGCTGGTGAATGGACGGTTGCGCGCGCCCGGGATGTGGCCCGCGACGGGATCGATGGGCTCCACTTCACCGCGAAAGCGTTCGGGCCCCCGGGCATCCACCAGCAACAGCGTGCGGCGCGCGATGCTTGCGCGAACGCCGCTCGCATTGACGTGCGGCGTGACTTTGCCGACGGTGAATGGCGCAGGCGCAACGGGTTGTTCGGCCGATTCCAATGGTCGCTTCTCGGCGGCCCATTTCGCAAAGCCGCCGTCGAGCACGGCCACGGCGTCATGCCCCAGCCACCGCAGCATCCACCATAGCCTCGCCGCATAGGCGCCGGGACCCTGGTCGTAGGCGACCACCTGCTTGCCGCGCGCGATGCCCAGCCGCGCAAACGTCGCAGCCGCAACTTCCGGCGTGGGCAACGGGTGGCGACCGTTGGTGCCCGTCAGCGGCGCCGACAGCATGCGATCGAGATGAACAAAGCGCGCGCCTGGAACATGGCCGGCGCGAAACTGGTCTTCGCCCCAGGCTATAGGCCGCCCGAGATCGTGGCGCACGTCGCAGATCACCAGCGCGGAATCGGCGAGCATCGCGTCCAGGGCATCGGTCGAAACCAGTGTGTCGAACATGGAGGTGACGTGCATTCGTGGTGAGTGGAGGCGCGGCGGTGGACGGCGCCGCGGATGCGCGGCGGCTACAGATGGCCGATGTGCGCTTCCATCTCCCGTCGATAGTACTCGTGAAAATGCTGCATGCCGTCTTCCATCGGCGATTGGTACGGCCCGATGTCGCTCTTGCCCGCGGCGTAGAGCAGCTTGCGGCCCGCATCCATGCGCTCGGCGATCTCGTCGTCTTCCTTCGCGGTTTCCATGTAGGCAGCTTGATGCGCCTCCACGAATTCGCGTTCGAACAGCGCGATGTCTTCCGGGTAGAAGAACTCCACCACGTTCAGCGTGCGGTCCACAGCCTGCGGCACCAGCGTGCTCACCACCAGCACATGGGGATACCACTCCACCATCACGTTGGGGTAGTACGTCAGCCACACGGCGCCGTGCGAGGGCACGGCACCGCGATAGTAATCAAGTACCGCCTTGTGCCAGCGCCCATATACGCGTGACCCCGGCTTGGCGAGCGCGTTATTGATGCCGACGGTCTGCACCGAATAGCTGTCGCCGAATTCCCACTTCAGGTCGTCACAGGTGACGAACTGCCCGAGACCGGGATGAAACGGCCCGACGTGGTAGTCCTCGAGGTAGACCTCGATGAACGATTTCCAGTTGTAGTTGCAGGGATGCAGCTCGACACGGTCGAGCATGTAGCCCGAGAAGTCGAAATGGCGCATGCCCAGCGCGGCGAGATCGCGCGCAACGTCGCGCGGCCCGTCGAACAGCAGGCCGTTCCAGTTCTGCATCGGCGTACGGCCGAGGTTGAGGCAGGGCTTGTCGGCGAAATGCGGCGCGCCCAGCAACTCGCCCTTGAGATCGTAGGTCCAGCGATGCAGCGGGCACACGATATTGCTGGCGTTGCCGCGCCCGTTGAACATCAGCGCCTGCCGATGGCGGCAGATGTTGGACAGCAGCTCGACGCCGCCCGGATTGCGCACGAGCATCTGCGCCTCGCCACGCGCGGGCAGCGCCTGGAAGTCGCCGGTGTTGGGCACCATCAATTCGTGACCCACATAGCCCGGTCCGCGCGCAAGCAGCAGGCGCTGTTCGGCTTCGAGCACTCGAGGATCGCAATACCATGAGACTGGGAACTGCGTCGTGGACTGACGCAGACGACCCGCCGCGGCGAGGTCAGACATCGGCCTACCCTTTCGTAACCTATCGGTTGCTGGCAACCAACCCAACCCAACAACCCGGGACGCTTACGGCTTTGGTCTTGCGAAAAAAGCCGCCCCGGACCGCTTTGCTAAGTCGGCCGCACGAAAGAATCGTTTGAGGCCGCGTCGTCAAAAGATGGTATTATAATCGGCTTTCTGCCATCAGGTCAAGACCTTAGCGCAATTTCGTGGGTCCGGCTCATCGTTGGTTTCCGCAACGCAAGCTCGTGTCCCGCCAATTCCGCGCGTCCACCCTCGTTCATGGCCAAGCCACCCGAACTGCCCAGGACTTTCGAAGCCGCACTCACCGAACTCGAGGCTCTTGTCGCGTCGATGGAAGGTGGCCAGCTGCCGTTGCAGGAGTCGCTCGCCGCGTACAAGCGGGGCGCGGCGCTGATTGCGTTCTGCCAGGCCGCGTTGACCGATGCGCAACAACAGGTCGAGGTACTGGAGCAGGGCGTGCTGAAGCCATTCGCTCCGGATGCCGGCGATGAATCCTGATCTCGCCTTCGAGGTCTGGTCGGGCGAGCGCCAACAACGTATCGAGGCCGTGCTCGCGGGCGCGCTGTCGCTGCAAGCAAGGACCCCTGCGCCGCTGATCGACGCGATGCGCTACGCGGTGCTGGGCGGCGGCAAACGGATGCGCCCGTTGCTGGCGTACGCCGCCGGCGAACTCACCGGCGCTGATCCGTTATTGGTCGATGCGCCGGCCGCTGCGCTCGAAATGATCCACGCCTATTCGCTCGTGCACGACGACCTGCCCTGCATGGACAACGATGTCCTGCGCCGCGGCAAGCCCACCGTGCACGTGCAATTCGGCGAAGCGATGGCCCTGCTGGCGGGCGACGCATTGCAGGCGCGGGCCTTCGAGGTGCTGGCCGCGGCGCCGCTGAGCGACGTAGGTGGCGCGTGCATGTTGCTGGCGTCGTCCGTCGGGGGTGCCGGCATGGCCGGCGGACAGGCGATCGATCTCGTAAACGTGGGGCAAGCGATGGCGATGCCTGCGTTGGAATCCATGCACCGGTTGAAAACCGGCGCGCTGATCCGCGCCTCGGTCCTGCTCGGGGCCGCCTGCGGGCGGCCGCTGACGGCCGCCGAACACGATGCGCTGGATCGCTTTGCCCGCGCCGCAGGCCTGGCCTTCCAGATCGTCGACGATATCCTCGATGTCGAGGGATCGGCGGCCGTGCTGGGCAAGACCGCGGGCAAGGACGCCGCGCAGAACAAGCCCACGTATGTCACGCTGCTGGGGTTGCAGGAAGCCAAGTGCCGCGGGACGGGCGTGCACGCTGAGGCCGTGGCCGCACTCGCACCTTTCGGCGTTGGCGCGCGGCGGTTGCGCGAGATCGCCGACTGGATTGCGCGCCGCAGCCACTGACCTGAAGAAATGACCACGTCCATGTTTCCGTTGCTCGAAC
>JANMCS010000510.1:0-3846 GCA_031361405.1 Betaproteobacteria bacterium | reverse complement strand
CAGGGCGCTGCCCACCGCGACGGCGCCGGTGGCCTTCAGGAAATCACGACGATTGCTATCGCTCATTGCATCTCCTCCTTCGGTTGTTGTTCGAGGCGTGTTGGTACAAATTCAGGCGGCAAGGCGGACGCCACTGCTGGCGTCGAAAAGGTGTGCGCGGGGTAGGTCGGGGGTCAGCGCGATGCGCTCGCCAGGGCGACAATCGACGCGATCGCGCACCATCGCGGTCACTTCCTGGCCATTGAAGCGGCAATACAACTGCGTGTCGGCGCCTGTGGGCTCGACCACCACCACGTCGACGGGCAGGCCGCCCGCGCCCGTCAACGCACAATGTTCCGGGCGGATGCCGTAGAGCACCGGCTGCCCGTCCTCGGCGCGCGCATTGGTGGGCAGCGGCAACGACGCGCCATCGGCAAAGTCGACGTGCGCCGTCCCCCCGGTCATCCGCGCGGTGCCGGGGATCATGTTCATCGCCGGGGAGCCGATGAATCCGGCCACGAACGTGTTGACCGGAAAATCGTAGAGCCGCAGCGGATCGCCGGTCTGCTCGACGATGCCGTCCTTCATCACGACGATGCGATCGGCCATCGTCATCGCCTCGATCTGATCGTGCGTGACATAGATCGACGTGGTCTTCAGGCGCTGGTGCAGCTCGCGGATCTCCGTGCGCATCTGCACCCGCAGCTTGGCATCGAGATTGGAGAGCGGTTCGTCGAACAGGAATACCTGCGGGTCGCGGACGATCGCGCGACCCATCGCCACGCGCTGTCGCTGCCCGCCGGAGAGCTGGCGCGGATACCGGTCGAGATAGGGCGCGAGGCCGAGGATGTCCGCCGCCTTTTTGACATGCGCATCGATGTCCGCTTGCGGCATCTTCGCCAGCTTCAGCGCAAAGGACATGTTGTCGCGCACCGTCATGTGCGGATACAGGGCGTAATTCTGGAACACCATCGCGATATCGCGTTCCTTGGGGGCGACGCGATTTACCACGCGGCCACCGATGGCGACCTCGCCATGGGTGATTTCCTCCAGTCCGGCAATCATCCGCAACAACGAGGACTTGCCGCAGCCCGAAGGCCCGACCAGCACGCAGAATTCGCCATCAGCGATCGCGATATCGACGCCGCGAATCACGTGCGTCGTGCCGAACCACTTCTGGACGCCGGTGACGTTCACCGCGGCCATAGGCGCTCCTCCTTGGCCCTTGTTTTTTCGCCGCGCGGCGGGCTGTTGGCGCGCGATCGATGCAACCGCTCTGCGGCGGCGGTGATGAAGTGTCAGGGTGCCCGGGTGCCGCGGGTGACCACGTAGTCCGGCTTACCTGTATTCAACCACGAGACAATGTTCTGTGCGGCCTTGCGGCGCAATTCTATTTCCGACTCGACGGAGTAGAACGCCGAATGCGGCGTGAGGATGACCCGCGGGTCGCGCAGCAGCGCCGAGTCGCGCGGCACCGGCTCGTCGGGCAGTACGTCGAGCCCCACGCCGGCGAACACGCCGGCGTCGAGCGCGGCCACGAGGTCGGGCAATGCCACCACGGCGCCGCGGGACGTGTTGACGAGATAGCTGCCACGCTTCAACGCCCCGAAGAACTTCGCGTCAACCAGCCCGCGGGTTTCGCGGTTGAGCGGCGTGTGCAGCGAGACCACGTCCGCCTGGCGGGCGAGATCCTCCAGCGTGGCCGCGCGCTCCACATAGGCCGGGAAGTCGCCGTCGATGATATGCGGGTCATAGGCCACGACGCGCTTGAACACATTGCGCGAAATGTGCGCCATCCGCTTGCCGATGCGGCCCAGCCCGACGATGCCGAGCGTCAGCGCACCGGTGCGCGGCAGCGTGCCGGATGACAGGAAGTGCCACTTGCCGGCCCGCACGTCGCGATCGTAGGCCACGATATTCCGCAACAGCGCGAGGGCCAGCGCCAGCGCGTGCGTGGACACTTCGCCCACGCCGTAGTCCGGTGAATTGCCGACCCAGACGCCAGCGTCCGCGCAGGCATCGGTGTCGATGGTGTCGAAGCCGGCGCCGATCCGGCTGATGAGGCCCACGTCCGGCAGCGCTGCCAGCACGCGGGCAGTGATCGGCGCGTATTGCAGCAGCACCGCGGCGCAACCCTGGCCGTGGTGGATCACCTGATCCTCGGTCCTGCATTGCGCGACGACGATATCGACGCCCGCCCGTGTGAAGAGCTCGCGCTCGAGATCGATGTCGGGATAGTCGTTGTCGGCGTAGAGGATTTTCGGCATGGCGCGAAAAGGGGTGAACGGGACGGGACTGCAGGCCGGCAAGGGTATGCGCGGGACCCGGGGCGGGTCAAGCCACGCGACTATAATCAGCCGCACCTTATCCAACCCGCCGCCGCAGGGGTCCGCCTTGAGCCATCTATTTCCGACGACGATCGCCGGCAGCCTGCCCAAACCCGCGTGGCTCGCCGAACCTGTCGCGCTGTGGGCGCCGTGGAAACTCGAGGGCGATGCACTGGCGGCGGGCAAGCGCGACGCGGTGCGTCTCGCGGTCTACGATCAGGAGCACGCCGGCATCGACATCGTCACCGACGGCGAGCAGACGCGCCGGCACTTCGTGACCACGTTCATCGAAGGCCTGGAGGGCGTGGATTTCGCCAATCGCAAGACGGTGCGCATCCGCAATCGCTACGACGCCGATGTGCCGATGGTCGTGGGGCCGGTCGCGCGCAAGCATCCGATCTTCGTGGAAGACGCCCGCTTTCTCCGCAACGAGACCACCCGCAAGGTGAAGTACACGCTGCCCGGCCCGATGACGATGGTCGACACGCTCTACGACGGCCACTATCGCAACCGCGAGAAGCTTGCGCTGGCCTTTGCCGCGATCCTGAACGAGGAAGCGCTGGCCATCGCCGCCACCGGTGTCGACGTGATCCAGTTCGACGAGCCGGCCTTCAACGTCTACTTCGACGAAGTGCGCGCGTGGGGGGTGGCGGCGCTGGAGCGCGCGGCGGCCGGCCTGCCCTGCACGACGACCGTGCACATCTGCTACGGCTACGGCATCAAGGCCAACGACGACTGGAAGAAGACGCTGGGATCGCAGTGGCGGCAGTACGAGGAGACGTTTCCCTTGCTGGCGGCCTCCAGCATCGACCAGGTGTCCCTCGAATGCGCCAACTCGCATGTCCCGCTGGAACTGATCGCGCTGCTGTCCGGCAAGGATGTGCTGCTCGGCGCCATCGACGTCGCCTCCGACCGCGTCGAGACCCCGGCCGAGGTCGCCGCCACGATCCGGGCGGCCCAGGCCTTCGTCCCGGCGGCGCGGATCTTTCCGTGCACCAACTGCGGCATGGTCCCCTTGTCACGGGATGTGGCCCGGGCCAAGCTGCAGGCGTTGGCGGCGGGGGCAGCGCTCGCCCGAGCGGAGCATGCCGGCTAGAAGGTGCGCCAACGGAGCGCGGTGCGAGGCTGAAGCCTCGCCTACAGGGTCTCCGGGGCCATCCGGCGACCCGTGGGAGCCTTTGTAGGCGAGGCTTCAGCCTCGCGCAACGCGCCCAAGGACGGGGGCCACGCAGCCCGGGCGGGGGGTCTTCCCAAAGCTTGACAGATCGTGTACACTCCCAAAGGTGTTTTGTTTCAAGTGCTAGAGTACGTACCGACCCGGTCTCCACCGATCGCGGTTCTGTAGATTTCTGTCCTTGAGAATGAGACATGGGGCGGGCATCCGCCCGCCGATTATTTATCTTAAGGAATTACAGAAATGGCAACAGGTACCGTGAAGTGGTTTAACGACGCAAAGGGTTTCGGCTTCATTACTCCGGACGGCGGTGGCGAGGATCTTTTCGCGCACTTCTCCGCGATCAACATGCCGGGCTTCAAGACG
>JANMCS010000489.1:0-6336 GCA_031361405.1 Betaproteobacteria bacterium | reverse complement strand
CTCGCCCTTCGGGTCACGCCCCATCGCTTTATTGGCCCACCACAATTGGCCGATAATTTCAGCGCTGGTGAGATTGCGATTGAAGCCCTGCTTGCCTGTCGAGCAGAACGCGCAGTCGAGCGCGCAGCCCGCCTGCGACGAAATGCACAGCGTGCCGCGATCATCCTCGGGGATAAAGACCGATTCAACCGCATTGCCATTGCCGGCGTCGAGCAGCCACTTCCTGGTGCCATCCGCCGCCGTGGAATCGCGCAGCACCTGCGGTCCCGAGATGCAGGCGTCAGCGGCCACCCGGTCGCGCAATGGCTTGGCCAGATCGGTCATGACCGACACGTCGTCGGCGAACCTCTGGTGCACCCACTGCGAAACCTGGCGCGCGCGAAACGGCTTTTCGCCACGTTCGGCAAAAAAGCGGGTGAGATCAGCGGGCGACAGGTCGAGCAGGTTGATCATTGCTTAGCGAGAATATACCGCCAGTGCCGGGAAGAAATAGGCAATCTCGGCCCGTGCGGTTTCCGGTGCGTCGGACCCGTGCACGGCATTGGCGTCGATCGACTGCGCGAAGTCGGCGCGGATGGTGCCGGCCGCCGCCTTTTTGGGATCGGTGGCACCCATCAGGTCGCGGTTGGTGGCAATCGCGTTCTCGCCTTCCAGCACCTGGATCACGACGGGACCGGAAATCATGAAATCGACCAGATCCTTGAAGAACGGGCGCTCGCGGTGCACCGCGTAGAAGCCTTCGGCTTCGGCACGCGACAGCCACGCCATCCGCACTGCGGCAATCTTGAGGCCGGCTGTTTCGAAGCGGGCAATGATTTCGCCAATGACGTTCTTGGATACGGCATCCGGCTTGATGATCGAAAGTGTACGTTCTACGGCCATTTCTGTGCTCCAACGAAATAAAAGCGAATGAATTCAAAATTATAGCATGAGACGAGGGGGTCGGGACAGGGGCTTCCCGCGTCGTGCCCGGGTTGGCGGCCGCCTGTTTTCCGAGCCGCCGGAGGCATGGCGGGGCGGCGTGTGCATTGGCGCCCGCCGCGGGTCAAGGCTAGACTCGCAATCCCCCCGAAAAGTCAAAGGTGTGAAAAATGTTCCGCAGTGCAACCCGAACCCTCGCCGCGCTGGCCATGGCGTGCCTCGCCTTGCCGACGCTTGCCCAGGACTACCCGACCAAGGCGATCACGCTGATCGTGCCCTTCGCCGCCGGCGGACCCACGGATACCGTGGCGCGCCTGATCGCGCAGTCCATGACCACGACGCTCAAGCAGACCGTGCTGGTCGACAATGCTGGCGGCGCCGGCGGAACGATCGGCGCCACCAAGGCCGCCCGGGCGCCTGCCGACGGCTATACGCTCTTTCTGCATCACATCGGCCATTCCACCGCGCCGACGCTGTATCGCAGCAAGCTGCCCTATGACGCCATCAAGGATTTCGAGCCGATCGGCCTCGTCACCGACGTGCCGATGACGGTCATCTCCCGGAAGGACTGGGCGCCCAAGGACATGAAGGAACTGATTGCCTACGTCAAGGCCAACAAGGACAAGGTCACGTACGGCAATGCCGGCATCGGATCGGCCTCGCACCTGTGCGGGATGCTGTTGATGACCGCGATGCAAACGGACGTGACCACCATTCCGTACAAGGGTACCGCCCCGGCAATGAATGACCTTCTCGGCGGCCAGATCGATTTCATGTGCGACCAGACCACCAATACCACCGGCCAGATCAAGGCCGGCAAGATCAAGGTCTATGCGGTGACGACGGCCACACGCGTGCCGTCGCTGCCGAATGTGCCCACCGCGCAGGACGGTGGGCTGAAGGGTTTCGATCTCGCCGTCTGGCACGGGCTGTATGCACCCAAGGGGACGCCGAAGCCGGTCATCGACAAGCTCGTCGCCGCGCTGCAGGTGGCGTTGAAGGATCCGATGGTCAAGTCCCGATTCGAGGATTTGGGCACCGAGCCGGTCTCGGCGGCCGAAGCCACGCCGGAGGCGCTGCGCAAGAAACTCGCGGCGCAGATCGAACTGTGGGCGCCGATCATCAAGAAGGCGGGCGCGTACGCGGATTGATGCGGGTGTTCGGGGGAATGCGCGGTGCGGGAAGCGTCCCGCGCCGCGTAACACCTGCTCCGGGGGCGCTGCGCGAGGCTGAAGCCTCGCCTACGGCGCCACGAGCGGACGCACGGGATCCTCACCGGGATGCCATGCGATAGTTACGCCGGCGCTTGCCGGTGCCGCAGCGAAATCCGCGGCGATACCCAGTTCCGGTACCCACACCAGTTCATCGCCGCAGAATAGGAGTGGCAACGCTTCGCGCTGCCATGGCGGCATTCCGGCTTCGTGCAGCAGCGATTTCAACGCGCGCCGGGGACGTCCGCCACCGAGGTCAATCCGTTCACCGCCGGCGCGTGAACGGACGCTGACGGAAGCGCCGGCCAGCCGCGCCGCATCGAGCCCCGTACCCACGGTCCGCGCGAACGCGAGATGCCCGTGCCGCAGCGCCAGTTGCGATTCACCGGACCATGGCACGTTGAAGGCTGGGGGTGGCAACGCATGCACGACGATACGACCCCGTTGGATCCCGAGCGCGCGGCCAGCGTGAACGACGCGCACCTTGGCGTCGGCGCGCGTGGTGCGCAACTGGACCAGCATCGCCGCGAGCCGTGCCGCCGACGGCGCGACCAATCCATGCTGCCGCAGGAACCAGCGCAACAGGTTGGCCGCGCGATGCGGCGGCAATGCCGCCAACCCGGCGCGGTCGAGGGACCCGGCAAGGATCGCCGCGCCGGCATCGAGTGCCGCGAGGTCATCGGCGAGCCGTGCCGCCTCGGCCTGGAGGCCGGCGGCGCGCGCCAGCGTGCGTTCCGGATCCGGAAAGACCGCGGCGAGCGCCGGCATGATCCGCTGCCGGACCGCGTTGCGGCGGTGCGTGAGTGATGTGTTGCTTTCGTCATCGACGAAGCGCAATTGGGCCGCGTCGACGTAAGCGTCGATCGCGGCGCGCGGCAGACCCAGCAACGGCCGCAGCCAGGTGACGCCGGCCTCGTCGCACGCCGCCCCGGGCATACCGGCGAGACCGCGCGGGCCCGCGCCGCGCAGCAGTTGCAGCAGCAGCGTTTCAGCCTGGTCGCCGCGGTGATGGGCCAACGCTACATGGACAATGCGGCGCGCCGCGGCGGTGGCGGCCAACGCGCCATAGCGGGCAATGCGGGCGGTGGCTTCGAGACTCTGCTGGGGCGCGCGCGCCACACCCGCCATCCAGAGCGCGAAGGTCACTCCGCGCGCTGCGCACATTTCTTCGCAGAAGCGTGCCCACGCATCGGCGTTAGGCGACAGGCCGTGATGCACGTGAACCGCGGTCAGCGCGTTACCTCGAGGCGGGGCCACGGCGAGCAGCGCATCGAGCAGGGCCACGGAATCGCGCCCGCCGGAAAGCGCGACGATGATCGGCGCGGCGGGCGGGACCCGCCCTTCGACGGAGCGCGCGACCTCGGTGCGCAGCATGCGCACGGGGTCGCCATCATGTTCGCGCCGCATGAAGGTGCGGGAGCGTCGTCGCCGGCCGCGTGTCGCGGGTCAACCGGCGGCGATCTCCTTGTACTTGCCGTAGGCGAGAATCTTGTCCTCGCGCTGCTCGAGCAACGTATCGAGCGGCAGTTCCTGCAATTGGCGCAGCGCTTCGGTCAGCGCTTTTTTGAGCGTGACCATCATGGCACCGTGATCGCGATGCGCGCCGCCCACGGGTTCGTTGATGACCTTGTCGATCAATCCCAGCTGCTTCAATCGCGGCGCGGTGATGCCGAGGATCTCCGCGGCTTCCTCCGCATGGTCGGCGGATTTCCACAGGATCGACGCACACCCTTCGGGCGAGATGACCGAATAGGTTGAGTGTTGCAGCATGAGCGTCACGTCGCCTATCGCGATGGCCAGCGCGCCGCCGGAGCCGCCTTCGCCGACCACGCTGACGAGCACCGGGATGCGCAGTCCGGCCAGTTCGTACAGGTTGCGGCCGATGGCCTCCGACTGGCCGCGCTCCTCGGCGCCGATGCCCGGATACGCGCCCGGGGTGTCGATGAACGTGAACAGCGGCAGCCCGAATTTTTCGGCGAGCTTCATGAGGCGCAGCGCCTTGCGATAGCCCTCCGGCCGCGGCATGCCGAAATTACGGTGGATCTTTTCCTTGGTATCGCGCCCCTTCTGGTGCCCGATCACCATGCATGGCTGGCCGTTGAAGCGCGCGATGCCGCCGACGATGGCGGGGTCGTCCGCATACGAGCGATCGCCGTGCAGTTCGCGGAAGTCGCCGAACATGCCGGCGATGTAGTCGAGCGTGTAGGGACGTTGCGGGTGCCGCGCGACCTGCGCAATCTGCCACGCGGATAGCTTGCCGTAGATTTCCTTGGCGAGCTGCTGGCTCTTCTTGGTGAGCCGCGAGATCTCGTCGGAAATGTCGACAGCCGAATCCTCGTGCACGAAGCGCAGCTCTTCGATTTTCTGCTGCAGCTCGGCGATCGGCTGCTCGAAATCCAGGAACGTCTGTTTCATCGGGGCACAGGGGCGACGGGAGAATCCATCATAGCGCACCTGTCGCCGCACGGCGACACCGGCACAGTCAATGCGTGGCGGCGTCGTACAGGAGTTTGAGGCCGGTGACCAGCAACAGGCTGTAGCTAACATTGAAGAACAGGCGCTGCGACATGCGGTGATGCAACTTGACGCCGATCCAGACGCCGAGCGGGGCCAGCGGTGCAAACAGCAGCGCCGTCGCCAGGTTGCCTGAATTCAACTGGTCGAGGAAATAGTAAGGCACCAGTTTCACGTAGTTGACGATCAGGAAAAAGACCGCGGACGTGCCGACGAAAATCGTCTTGTCGACCTTCTGGGCCAGCATGTAGATCGCGTAGGGCGGTCCGCCGGCGTGTGCGAGCGTGCTGGTGAAGCCCGACACCGCGCCCCAGACGGCGCCGGCAATACGGCCGGGTGCGTCGCGCGGTCCGGCGAGGTGGCGCGCAATGCGCTCGGTCAGGCGCAGCCACTGGTTGAGCGCGAAGGTGACGCTGATCACGCCGAGCAGCGCGCGTATCACGTTGACCGGCAGGCTGCCAAATGCAAACGCGCCGAGTGCAATGCCCACCAGCGCGCCGGGCAGCATGATCATCACGTGCACGCGCGACCACGAATGGCGGTACGCATGGACGCCGAAGATATCCATCGCACAGAGGATGGGCAGCATGATGCCGGCGGCTTCGGGCGGGGTGATGAAGATCGCCATCAGCGGGACCGCGATGCCGCCGGATCCCTGGCCGAAGCCACCCTTGGCGACGCCGGTGATCAGGATCGCGACGACCGCGACCGCGTAGAACCCGAGCGGAAAGTCCGGCAGCGTCATCGCAGCGTTGCGCCGAGCGCGTGGAGGACGATCATCGCGGCATTGTGCCGAGGGCCTCGCCGGCGTCGTCGGCGATCATTGCAGCATTGCGCCGGACGCATCGGGAGAGCGGGCGCTCAAGGCCCGGGCAACGGTTCGGTCACGTCGCCAGTGCGACCGCGCCACGCGGCGAACGCGCCGTTGGCAAGCACGGCACCGAATACGATCGAACCACCAACCAACGCGCTGGTGCCCGGACGCTCGCCGAGCAGAACCCATACCCACAGCGGACCGAGGATGGGCTCGAGCAATGCCAGCAGCCCGAGCTCGGTGGCCGATAGCGCCCGTGATGCAGCGGTGGCCAGCAGGCAGCCGATACCGAGTTGCACGCTACCCATCAGCGTGAGGATGGCGATATCCGCGCCGGTGGCCGCGAAAGTGCCCGCGAACAGCCACGCCGGCACCAACGTCCACAGCCCGGCAATGAGTACCTGCGGCAACATGTCCACTGTCGCGTGAAATTTGCGCAGCACCGTGAGCTGCGCGGCAAAGCAGATGGATACGCCCAACGCCATCAGGTTGCCGACCCGTTGCCCGGCGTCCACCGCGCCGCCGAACATCACGATGATGCCGATGAACGCGAGCGCCATCGCAATCCAGGTACGCAGCGGCACCCGTTCACGCAGCACAAACCAGCCGGCCAATGCCGCGAGGAACGGCGACACGCTCATCAGCACGAACGTGTTGGCCACGGTGGTGCGCGTCAGCGAGCCGATGAAGAGAAAGAACGTGCCGGCCAGCAGCAGTCCGGCCAGCACCCCGGGCTTGCCGACGGCACGTATGGCCGCCGGCATCTAGCGGCCGTGCATGACCAGCAGCACGCCGGCCACGAACAGCGACATGAACAGCGACCGCCAGAACACGATTTCCCAGGCGTTGGTGATCGACAGCTGCCGGACGAGGTAG
>JANMCS010000446.1:0-1525 GCA_031361405.1 Betaproteobacteria bacterium | reverse complement strand
CGCCGAAACTCTCGCCCGGCGCAAACCCACCGATGCGGAGCTGAAGCCGCTGGTCGACGCCACGCGCGACATGGGCCGGGCGCTGAAGGCCAACGACCTCGACGCCTGGGCCGCCGCCGACGAGCGCTTCCACCAGGGGCTGGTCGAGCTGGCTGGCAACCGTACGCTGATCGACGCCGTCGCGCGCCCGGCCGATCGAGTGCATCGCGCCCGCATGTTCACGCTGCGGCTGCGGCCCAAGCCGACCACCTCCACGGAAGAGCACACCGCGATGCTCGACCGCATCCGCGCCGGCGACGGCCGCGGCGCCATCGAGGTCAACCGGGCGCATCGCGAGCGCGCGGGCCGTGAACTGCTCGCGATTTTCGAGCGCTATCGTCTGCACCAACTCTAGAAACGGAATCCCGACGTGCCCACACCAGCCATTTTCGACATCTGCGTACTGCCCGGCGACGGCATCGGCGTCGAGGTCATCAATGGCACGCTGCCCATCCTGCAGCGGATACAGCAAGGCGCGCCGTTCGCATTCCGCTTTCACGAGCACCCGGCCGGTGCGCAGCACTACCGCGCCACGGGCCACGCGCTGCCCGATGCAACGCTGCAGGCGGCGCACGACGCCGACGCCATCCTGTTCGGCGCGATGGGCTGGCCGGCGATCCGCTACCCCGATGGCACCGAGATCGCGCCGCAGCTCGATCTGCGCGTCGAGCTCGATCTCTACGCCGGCGTGCGTCCGGCGCGCGCGCTTCCCGGCATTACGCTCCCGCTGGCCGACCCGCGGGCGCGCCAGATCGACCTCGTGGTGGTCCGGGAATCCACCGAGGGACTCTTTGCCTCGCGCGGCAAGGGCGTGATCGACAACGACGCCGAGGCGCGCGATACGATGGTGATCACCCGGCGCGGATCGGAACGTGTGCACGACTTCGCGTTCCGGCTGGCGCAGCGGCGCAAGACGCGCGGCAGCGTCGGTCGCGTCACCTGCGTGGACAAGGCCAACGTGTTCCTGTCGATGGCATTCTTCCGCAAGATCTTCGACGAGCGCGCCGCCGCGTTTCCCGATATAGCCGCAGGGCACAACTACATCGACGCCACCGCGCTCGACATGATCCGCAAGCCGTGGGACGACGACGTGATAGTCACCGAGAACATGTTCGGCGACATCCTGTCGGATCTCACCGCCGGGCTGGTCGGCGGCATGGGCATGGCGCCGTCCGCCGACGTGGGCGACCACCATGGCCTCTTCCAGCCCTGTCACGGCTCGGCGCCGGACATCGCGGGCCAGGGCAAGGCCAATCCCATCGCGACGATCCTGTCGGCCGCGATGATGCTCGACTGGCTGGCGGAGCGCAGCGGCAACGAGGCATTGTCCGCCGCGGCGCACCGCATCGAGGACGCCGTCGATCGCGTATTCGCGGCCAAAGCCATCGTGCCCTTCGAGTTCGGCGGCCGCGACGGCACGGACGCGATCGCCGCTGCGGTGGCCGCGGAACTCTGATGGCCAAGCTGCGCATCGCGGGGATCGGCG